>DASSCD010000170.1:0-9464 GCA_035698005.1 Gaiellaceae bacterium
GCGACGACGGGCGCGCCGCCCGTCCCGGTGCCGCCGCCCTCGCCCGCGGTGACGAAGATCATGTCCGCGCCCTTCAGGGCCTCCTTGAGCTCGTCCCGGCTCTCCTGGGCAGCGGCGACGCCCACCCGGGGGTCGGCACCCGCGCCGAGGCCGCGCGTCGCCTTCGAGCCGACATGGATCTTCACGTCGGCCTCCGTCATCAGGAGCGCCTGCGCGTCCGTGTTGACCGCGACGAACTCGACGCCGGAGACGCCGGCCTCGACCATCCGCGAGACGGCGTTGGAGCCGCCGCCTCCGATGCCGACGACCTTGATGACCGCGAGGTAGCTACCGAGCTGATTGTTCATGTCTCAACCGTCCTGAAGGTGAAGCTCTCGTCGAAGGTGCGACTCGTGGAGCTTTCGTTGTCGAGGGTACGGCTCCTTCGAAGGACTGTCAATGCCGTGCGCTCGGGCTAACCTTCAACCTCTACCTAAGGGTTGAGGTCGTATCTGCTCGTCACGGGCCGCTCCGGAACGCTGACGTCGAGGTACAGAGCACCGTCGGGCAGGAGCGGGAACACGCGCGCCGCGACGGCGAGCTTGAGCCGCAGGTCTCGCGAGCCTCCGAGTCGGATCTCCGGACCGTGCCGGAGCACGAGCGTCAGCTCCCCGGCGGTCGAGCGGACTGCTTTCACCCGCCTGGGGATGCGTGCCTCCTGCACGGCGGCGAGCGCGCGCGTGGCGGGCAGGAAGCTCGCCGGGAGCGACCCGCCGACTCGCAGCCCGACTCCCTTGGGGATCCACAGACGCGGGAAGCCGCGGTGGGAGCCGGCCGCGATCTCCAGGATCACCTTGCCCCCGCCGGTGACGAGCCACGACGACGCGCGCCGGTGCGCGACCGCGACCGGGCGCTCGGGCGAGACCCTGATCACCAGCGTATGCGGGAACGCGCGGTCGACCGAGGCGCCGGCGACGGACGGGAGGGCGCGCACGGTGTCCTCGATCCGGCGGGCGTCGACCTCGAGCAGGCTCTGCCCGACCGTGGCCGCGGTGACGCCCTCGATCTCGCGGGCTACCGCGGGCGGCGCCCCTTCGACGCGGACGTGCTCGACGTCGAATATCGACGACACGCGTGCCGCCCAGACCGCGGCGAGCACCCCCGCGACGAGCGCGAAGACGAGGAGGAGCGAGCGGCCGGAGGGGACGAGCCGGGCGAGCTCCAGGCGATCGCCGACGCCGCTCCGCGGAAACGGGACGACGGCGCTTGCCGCGCGCGTGCGCCGGCGAGACCCGCCGTCGACTCGTCCCCCGACCATGCGATCGGATTCGCCGCCCGACGCGGCCCTCCTACGTCCGCTCAGGGCAGCTGGAGATCGCCGAGGAAGACGACCTCGCGCTCCAGCTCGACGCCGGACTGCTCCCGCGCGCGGCGCCGCGCCTCGACCATCAAGGCGACGCAGTCCTCGCTCGTCGCGCCGCCCGCGTTCTCGATGAAGTTCGCGTGCTTCGGCGAGATCTGCGCGCCCCCGATCCGGTGCCCCTTGAGCCCGCAGCGCTCGAGCAGGGCGCCGGCCCCGAAGTCGCCCGGCGGGTTCTTGAAGACGCTGCCGAACGTCCGCTTGTTCGTCGGCTGGGTGTCCTTGCGCCTGGCCACGAGGTCTGCGACGAGCGCCTTGACCTCCTCCGGGGGCCGCGGCTCGAGGCGGTACTCGACGTGCGCGACGACCTGTCCCGGGGAGAGCTCCGAGTGGCGGTAGGAGAGCCCGAGCTCCCGTGGGCCGAGCCAATCCGCGCCGTCGGCCGAAACGACGAGCGCGCGCACGAGGACGTCCGACCAGTCGCGCCCGTAGGCGCCCGCGTTCATTCGCACGCCACCGCCCGCGGTCCCGGGGATCGCGCAGGCGAACTCGAAGCCGCCCAGTCCTGCGGCCCGCGCGCGGTGCAGGCAGACCGCGTTCGTCGCGCCGCCGCCCGCAACCAGGAGCGACTCGCTTGCCTGCACCTCCGCCAGCTCGCCCTCGAGCCGGAGGACGAGTGCGTCGACGCCCTCGTCAGCGGCGAGCACGTTCGAGCCGAGCCCGACGACGACGACCACGACGCCCTCGTCCTGCGCGAAGCGGAGTGCCTCCTCGAGCTCCGCCAGTGACCGCGGCCGGGCGAGCGCCCTCGCGGGACCGCCGGTCCCGATCGTCGTCATCCTCGCGAGCGGCACGCCGCGCTCGACGTTCACTCCTCGAGACCCTCCACGATCGCGCGGGCGATCCGCCACGGCTCGCCGACGCCGAGCGTGACGACGAGGTCGCCCGGGCGCACCCAGGAGAGCGCGACGCGGGCCGCGTCCTCGAGCGTCGGGGCCCATCCCCGCCGCACGCCGTGGGGCACGTTGTCGAGTACGAGCTTCCCGGTGACACCCTCCCGCGGCTGGTCGCGACCGCCGATCACGTCGGTCACGACGGCGGCGTCCGCGAGCCCGAGCGCTGTGCCGAGCTCACACGCGAGCTGGCGCGTGCGCTCGTACACGTGCGGTTGGTAGACGGCGACGAGTCGGCCCTCGGTCCGCTCGCGCGCGGTGTGGAGCGCGGTCGCGATCTCCGTCGGGTTGTGCGCATAGTCGTCGTAGACCTGGACGCCTCCTCGCTCCCCGACGAGCTCGAACCGCCGACCGACACCCTCGAAGCGCGCGAGGACGGGCTCGGCGTCGGCGCGCGCGACGCCCGCGAGCCCGAGCGCCGCGAGTGCGGCCGCAGCGTTCATTCGATTGTGCTCACCGGGCACGGCGAGGTCGAACGCGACCGGCTCGAGCTCCCAGCCGCGGACAACGGCGGGCGCGCTCCTGAGCCACTCCTCGAAGAACTCGTCGAGCTCTGCCTCGGAGGCGAACGTCGCGTGGTGGTCGAGCTCGACGTTCGTCACCACGGCGATCTCGGGCAGGAGCAGCGCGATGGAGCGGTCGGACTCGTCGCCCTCGACCACGAGCCGGCCCTCCCCCACCCCGGCGTTCCCGCCGAGCTGGGGGACGACGCCGCCGATGATCCAGGCCGGGTCGTGCCCGAGCTCGCGGAGCACGAAGGCGATCATGGCCGCGGTCGTCGTCTTGCCGTGCGCGCCCCCGACGACGATCGATGGCCGGAGCGCGACGAGCTCGGCGAGGAGCTCGGCGCGTGGCCGGCCCTCGGCGCGGGCGACGTGCGCGGTCGAGAGGACGACGTCGAAGCCGGCCGGCGGCGACGGCTCGCCTCCGACGTCGACCTCCATGCCCTCGAGCGTCTCCATGAAGATCGTCTCGCGCGCGTCCCAGCCCCGCACTTCGGCGCCCCAGGCGCGGGCGATGTTCGCGTAGGCGGAGAGCCCGGCGCCGCCGATGCCGACGAAGTAGAGGCGGCGCCCGGCGAGGGGAGCGTCCGTCACGTTCGCCCCGCCCCGGCAAGGCGGATGAGCTCGTCGGCGATCTCGTCGGCCGCCTCCGGCCGTGCGAGCCGGAGCATCGCCTCGCGCATGCGCTCGAGCCGCTGCGGATCGGCGAGCAGCTCGTCGACGAGGGCAGGCACGCGCGCGAGCTCCTCCTGGCGCACGACGATCGCGCCCCCGCCCTCCTCGAAGTGGCGCGCGTTCAG
The DNA here is from genome assembly GCA_035698005.1 of Gaiellaceae bacterium. Lineage (GTDB taxonomy): Bacteria > Actinomycetota > Thermoleophilia > Gaiellales > Gaiellaceae > GMQP-bins7. The sequence goes on from DASSCD010000170.1 coordinate 3,596, forward strand.
CCACTGGTGGTCGGCGGTCGCGTGCGGGTACGGGACGAGGAGCGAGGGCGTGCCGGCTGCGGCGAGCTCCCACACCGTCCCGCCGGCGCGGGAGAGCGCGAGGTCGGCGACGGCGAGCGCCTCCCCGAAGCGGTCGGTCGTAGCGAGCAGCACGTAGTCGGGCCGTCGCACACGCGCGCGCACGGCCGCGTAGTCGCGCTCGCCCGCGATGTGCAGGATCGCCGGCCCACGCTCGCCCCAGGTGTCGGCCGCGAGCTCGTTCAGCGCCTGCGCGCCGGCGAGCCCTCCGAAGACCGCGAGCACCGGGCCGTTCTCTGGAAGGCCGAGCGCGCGTCGTCCCGCAACGCGGTCCGCGCCCAGGTGGGACGGCGGCACGGGTCTCCCGACGACGCGGTACCTCGTCCCGTCCCGGCCCGCGATCTCGTAGGCGAGGAACACGCGGCCCGCGAGCGGCGCGGCCAGGCGGTTCGCGAGGCCGAGGTGCGCGTCCGCCTCGGTCAGCGCGGCGGGGATGCCGCGCGCGCGCGCCGCGAGCACCATCGGCCCGGCGACGTAGCCTCCCGCCCCGAGGACGACGTCCGGGCGCCGCCTCGCGAGGATGCGCGAGCACGCGAACGGAGCACGCACCGCCTGGCCGAGCGCGCGAACGAGCCCGAGACCAAGGCGCCGCGGAAAGCCCGAGATCGCGAATGTGTCGAGCTCGTAGCCGGCCTCAGGGACCAGCTGCGACTCGACGCGTCCGCGGGACCCGGCGAACGTCACCGTCACGCCTCTGGCGCGAAGCGCTTCCGCGACCGCGAGCGCCGGCCGGACGTGACCGGCCGTGCCCCCGGCCGCGATCACGCACGCGAGCGGTCGCGACCTCTCCATTGACGGCGATGTTAAGGAGAATGCCGACCCCGGCGAGGAGCACGACGAGGCTCGAGCCGCCGTAGGAGACGAACGGGAGCGGGATCCCGGTGAGCGGGGCGATGCCGAGCACGGCAGCGAGGTTGATCGCCGCCTGGCCGCACACGAGGGCGGTCAGCCCCGCGGCGAGGAGCTTCCCGAAGGGGTCCTTGCAACGGTGCGCGATGCGGAAGCCGACGAAGCCGAAGGTCGCGAACGCGCCGATCACGAGCACGGCGCCGACGAGCCCGAGCTCCTCGCCGATGACCGCGAAGATCATGTCCGTGTGCGCCTCGGGGAGGTAGAGCACCTTCTGCACACCCTCGCCGAGGCCCGCGCCGGTGATGCCGCCGGAGCCGATCCCGATCATCGCCTGCACGATCTGGAAGCCGGAGCCCTGCGCGTCGCTCCAGGGATCGAGGAAGCTGAAGACCCGAGCGCGGCGATACGGCTCTGCCCAGATCGCGATCATGCCGACGCCCGCCGCGAGGACGGTGGCGGCGAGCAGCAGCCGCACGGGGACGGCCGCAACGAGGAGGATCGCGAGCACCATCACGCAGAGCGCGATCGTCGTCCCGAGGTCGGGCTCCAGGAGGATCAGCCCGCAGAAGGCCGCCGTCACGAGCCCGAGCGGGCGGACGAGCTGGCCGAGCGTCCGGGGAGCCGGCCTCCGCGCGAGATAGGCCGCGGCGAAGAGGCAGAGCGACAGCTTCGCGAGCTCCGAGGGCTGGAAGCTCGCCGGCCCGAGCAGGAACCAGCGCCGCGCGCCGTTGATCTCGGGCGCCATCGCGAGCACCGCCGCGAGGAGCCCGAGCACGACGAGGAGGAGCGGCAGCGCGAGGTAGCGGAGGCGGTGGTAGTCGAAGCGAGCGAGCGCGGTCATCGCGACGACGCCGAGCAGCGCGTACACCGCCTGCCGCTTGAGGAAGCTCATCGGGTCGCCGTCCCCGAGCGCGGCGGACGCGGAGGTCGCGCTGTAGACCATCACGAGCCCGAACGAGACGAGCGCCAGCGTGACGAGCGCGAGCAGGCGCTGGTCGAACTGCCCCTGGGCGCTCACCCGAGCTCCTCGACGAGGCGCCGGAAGACGTCGCCACGCTCCTCGAAGTCGCGGAACTGATCGAAGCTCGCGCATGCCGGTGAGAGGAGCACGACGTCGGAGGGCTCCGCAGCGGCCACGGCGGCTTCGAGCGCGGCGGCGAGGTCTCCTGCCCGCGTGAACGAGACACCCGCGCCGGCGAGTGCGGTGGCGATCTCGTCCGCGGCCTCCCCGATGACGTACGCGCGGTCGTCGGGGCCGAACGCCTCCGCGAGCGGCTCGAACGACTCCTGCTTCCCCCGCCCGCCGAGGATCACGTGCAGCCTCGTATCCGGGAAGGACGCGAGAGCACGGCTTGCGGCCGCGACGTTCGTCGCCTTCGAGTCGTTCACGTAGCGGACGCCGCGCAGCTCGCGTACGGGCTCGATCCGATGAGGAACACCCGGGAACGTCTTCAGCGCCTCCTCGATCGCGTCGTCCTCGATACCCACGGCGCGCGCGGCCGCGGTCGCGGCGGCAGCGTTTTCGCGGTTGTGAGTGCCCGGGATCAGCGGCTCCGCGGGCAGCGGGTCGTCGAAGCGGAACTCGACGCGGCGCGCTGCCCCCGGCACCTCCCCGAACCCGCGCGGCACGATCGCCGTGTCGTCCTCGGTCTGGGCCTCGAAGATCCTGAGCTTCGCGTCCGCGTACCACTCGAAGGTGCCGTGGCGGTCGAGGTGGTCGGGCTCGAGGTTGAGGAGCACGGCGACCCGCGGGCGCAGTGTCTCGACGTCCTCGAGCTGGAAGCTCGAGAGCTCGCAGACGACCCACGTCTCGGGCGCGACGGAGCCGACGAGGCCGGTGAGCGGGCGCCCGACGTTGCCGGCGACCTCGACGGGCCTTCCCGCCGCCCGGAACACCGCACCCAGGAGCTCGCTCGTCGTCGTCTTCCCGTTCGTGCCGGTGACGCCGAGCAGGGGGTTCGCGAGCAGTCGAGCGCCGAGCTCGATCTCGCTCCAGACCGGGATGCGCCGCTCCCGCGCGCCCGCGACCAGCGCCGTCTCTCCGGGCACGCCCGGGCTCTTCACGACGAGATCGATCCCCTTGAGCAGCTTCTCCTCCTGGTCTCCCAGGTGCACTTCGACGCCGCGCTCGCGGAGCCTTCCCGCATCGAGCGAATCGTCGCGGTCGAAGCCGAGGACGACTGCGCCCTGCCCGACGAGCGTCTCGGCCGCTGCGAGCCCCGAGCGCGCGAGCCCGACGACGAGCACGCGCCTCCCCGCGAGATCCCTCCCGCTCACGGCGGGAAGAACTGGAGGAAGTCGCGGTAGAAGAGCGCGAATCCCGACGCGCAGAAGATCGCGCAGACGACCCAGAAGCGCACCATGATCTTCGTCTCGGACCAGGCCTTCATCTCGAAGTGGTGGTGGATCGGCGCCATCAGGAAGACGCGCTTCCCGGTCCGCTTGAAGCTCACCACCTGGACGATCAACGACATCACCTCGATCACGAAGATCCCCGCGATCAGCGGGAGCAGGATCTCCGTGCCGGTGACGATCGCGAACCCGGCGATGGCACCGCCGAGCGCGAAGGGGCCCGTGTCGCCCATGATCACTTCGGCCGGGAAGGCGTTGTACCAGAGAAACCCGATCGTCCCGCCGATGAGCGCGGCCGCGAGGGTCGCGATGTCGAGGAGCGTGTCGCTGCGCGCACCCGGGTCGCCGGAGCGGATCCACGCGATCCCGGCGATCGCGAGAAACGTGAGCAGGATGATCACGAACACCCCTGCCGAGAGCCCGTCGATTCCGTCCGTGAGGTTCGCGCCGTTCACGGTGCCGCCGATGAGCAGGAAGAGCAGGACGTAGTAGCCCCAGGAGAGGTCGAGCGTCCAGCTGACGATCGGCACGTAGACATCGGTCGAGAACGTCGTGCTCTCGTTCAGGAGGATGGCGGCGACCACCGTCACGACGGTGAGCGCCACCATCTTCCACCTGCCCTGGAGGCCCAGTGAGTGACGCCGACGGAGCTTCAGGTAGTCGTCCGCGAATCCGATCAGAGCGCACCCGATCGTCATGAAGAGGACGGTCAGCCCCTCGGCGGTGTACTGCGAGAGGACGAGGAACGGGACGAGGGCGGAGGCAAGGATCAGGAGCCCGCCCATCGTCGGCGTGCCCTGCTTCACCACGTGCGTCGCGGGGCCTTCGGCGCGGATCTGCTGGCCGAGGTTGCGGGCCCGGAGGAGCTCGATGAACTTCGGCCCGATCACGACGGCGGCGACCATCGCGATCAGGCCCGCGATCAGGACGGGGACCATGCTCGGGCGATGTTCGTGATCTCGTCGGCGATGCCTTCGAGCCCGACGGCCCGCGAGCCCTTGACGAGAATCGCGTCGCCGGGCCGGAGGAACGCACGTGCAGCCTCTACGACGTCGGCGGCCGACGCAACCCACACCGCGGGGGTGTAGTGACGGGCCGCTTCGCCCACTCCGATCACGTCGATGGCGAAGTCCGCTGCGAGGTGGCCGATCTGGTCGTGGTACAGGTCCGACTGTGAGCCGAGCTCCGCCATCTCCCCGAGGATGGCGACTCGGCGGCGGTCGCCCGCACGGCCCGCCAGGTGGACGAGCGACGCGTACATCGAGTCGGGATTCGCGTTGTAGGCGTCGTTGATGACGAAGCCTCCGCCAGGGAGCTCCAGCTCCTCGCCGCGCCACGGCGAGAGGCGGATGAGCGAGACACCGTCGGCCGCGCGGTCGAGGGGGAGCCCGAGCGCAGCGTAGGCGTGCAGCGCGAAGAGCGTGTTGAGAGCAAGGTGGCGCTGTGTGAACGGCAGCACGAGCTCGACCGTCTCCTCACCGAGCGTGAATCGGGTGACGGGGCCGTCCGTACGGATCGAGTACCCGTCGACGCGACGGATCGTGATGTCCTTGCGATCGAGGAACGGCTCGAGCTCGAGGCTGCGCGCTGGCACGACGGCAGTCCCGCCGGGAGGCAACGCGGCGATCGCCTCCGCGTTCGCCTCCGCCACACGCTCCACCGTCCCGACGAGCTCGAGATGCTCGGGACCGATGTGCGAGACCACCACAACGGTCGGCCTCGCGATCTCGCACAGGGCCGCCACCTGGCCGAGCCCGCGCATGCCCATCTCGGTCACGAGGATTTCGGTGCCGGGCTCGAGCCGACAAACCGTGAGCGGCAGCCCGATCTCGTTGTTCAGGCTCCTCTCGGCCCAAATCGTGGCGGCGTGCGGTGCGCAGAGCGCCCCCAGGATGTCCTTCGTCGTCGTCTTCCCCACCGACCCGACGACCGCGACGACGTCCGCGGAGCTCTCCGAGCGGACGAGCGAGGCGAGAGCGGCGAGCGCCGCCTCCTGGTCCTCCGGCACGAGGGTCGCCGCTCCCCGCGCACGCGCGTCGCCGACGAAGCGGACGCCGGTGTTCAGCGCGACGAAGAGGTCGCCCGGGCCGGCGCTGCGAGAATCGGCGACGATGCCGGTGATCGAGTCGCCGGGAGCTCCGCCCTCGAGCGGCCCGAGATCGAGTGCCTCGATCTCCTCCCACGCGAGCGGGATCAACGCGCGCTCACCCGGTGCGAAGCCCTAGCGCGACGCACGAAGGGTCGCGAGAGCCTCGCGCGCGACCTCGCGGTCGTCGAAGGGATGGACCGTCCCGGCGATCTCCTGGCCCTGCTCGTGGCCCTTGCCGGCGATCACGACGACGTCACCCGACTCGGCCACGCGGATCGCCCGCTCGATCGCGCTCCGCCGGTCGGGGTCGATCTCCACGTCGAGCCCCGCGCCCTGCAGGACGTCCTGAATGATCGAGAGCGGCTCCTCGGAGCGCGGGTTGTCCGAGGTCACGATCACGTGGTCGGAACGCTCGAGCGCGACCCGCCCCATCAGCGGGCGCTTGCCCCGGTCGCGGTCTCCGCCGGCGCCGAACACGACGATGACCTTCCCTTCGCC
>DASSCD010000171.1:0-16869 GCA_035698005.1 Gaiellaceae bacterium
TTGCGCGACCCGATTCGCTCGACGAGCATGCCGCTCGGGATCCCGAGCACCGCCATCGGCGCGATCTCGGCCGCGAGGACGAGGCTCATCTTCCCGGGCGAGCCCGTCGTGACCAGCACGAACCAGGGCAGCGCGAGGTAGGTCATGCGGGTCCCGAAGACCGAGACGATCTCCGCGGCGACGAGCGCCCCGACGGCGGTCTTCTTCACGGCGGTCGGTTCCGGCGTGCTCACCGCCCAGAATATAAAACGTCCGTACGGTTTTGTAAAGTGAGGATGCGATGCCGAAGATCTCCGAGGAGCGGAAGGCCGAACGCCGGGAGCAGATCCTCGAAGGCGCGCGCCGTTCCTTTGCCGAGCACGGGTACGAGGGGGCGACGGTCGCACGCCTCGAGGCGGAGATCGGGCTCTCGCGCGGCGCGATCTTCAACTACTTCGGCTCGAAGGAGGACCTCTTCGTCGAGCTCGCCGTGCAGGACACCGCCCGCCTGTCCGACGTCTGGGTGAACCAGGGGCTCGAAGCGGTCGTCCGAGGCGTGCTGGAGATCGACCCCGCCTGGCTCGGCGTCTACCTCGAGCTCGTCCGCCGCGTGCGCACCGACCAGGACTTCCGGCGCAGGATCGAGGAGCGCCAGGAAGCGGTCGTGCCCGTGAACCGCGCGCGGATCGAGGACGCGCAGCGCACGGGCGAGTTCCGCGACGACCTCGAGGCCCGCGAGCTCGGGCTCTTCGTCAACCTCGTCCTGAACGGGATGGCGCTCCTGCGCGCGACGGGCGACGAGCCGCCGCCGGTCGACCTCGTCGTGCGCCTGCTCGACGACGCTATAGGAGGCCGAGCTCGCTCGCGTACGCCTTCGCGTACACGTGCCTCACGCGCGTGACCTCGTCCACGTACGCGCGGGTCTCCGGGAACTCGATGCTGCGCCCTTCGCGCAACCACTCGTCCACGTTGCCCTGACCTGCGTGGTACGCGGCGAGCGCGGTGCGCAGGTCGTCGTAGCGGTGGGCGAGGTGGTCGAGGTACCAGGACCCGTAGCGCACGTTGATCTCCGGGTCGCGCAGGTCGGCGACGACGAAGCGGTCTCCCCCGGTCCGGAGCGCGATTCCGTTCGCGGTGTCCGGGAGGAGCTGCATGAGGCCGATCGCGCCCGCGGGCGACTCGGCGTTCGCGTCGAAGCGGCTCTCGACGTACACCACAGCCGCGAGCAGCGCCGGATCGAGGTGGTGGTTCGCCGCGTGCTCGCGGATGACGGTCTCGTACTCGAGGGGGTACCGCGTGCGCAGGTACCAGCCGGGCTCCTCCTCGACGACCCACGCGGCCACCCCGGCCAGGGCGAGGACGGCGACGGCTGCAATGGTCAGGATCCGCACGGGGAACGGCACCACGAGAGGCCTGGAGAGAGGTCTTGTGACAACTTGTCACAAGAGTTCTCGTCGGGCTACTCGGACGTGGCTTCGGCAGACAGGGTAGCCATGACGCCCGCCACCCACGCGTCCAGTTCCTCCGGCGTGCCCGTGTTCGCGTACGCGAAGTCGGCCCGCTTCGCCTTCTCCCGGTCCGGGAGAAGCCGCGACTCGCGGTCGTCCGTGCGGCCCCCGCGACGCGCCTCGCGGAGCTTCGCGGGCGCGGTGATCACCACCACCTTGTCGAAGCGCGTTTCGGCGCCCACCTCGTACAGCAGCGGCACCTCGGTGACGCAGACACGAGGCGGTGTCGGCAACCCGGCGAGCTGCTCGCGCCACTCGAGGTACTCGCGCGACACGAGCGGGTGGAGCACCTTCTCCAGGAAGTCGAGCGCCTCGCGGTCCTTGAACACCTTGAACGCGATGCGCTCGCGATCCGGGATACCGTCGCTGTCGAGGATCTCCTCCCCGAGGCGGTCCACGAGCGCCTTCTTCACCTCCGGGTCGGTGCGGAGGAGGTGGTGGACGATCTCGTCGCTCGAGACGGTTGCCGCGCCGTGCCGGCGGAACGCGTCGAGCGCCGTAGACTTCCCGGCTCCGATGCCGCCCGTGATCGCGACCGCGATCGGGCGGGTGGTGGGGCCAGACCCCGTGGGGCCTGACGCCATCTACGTCTCGGTCTGCTCGGCCTCTTCGGCCTGCTCGGCAGGCTCGGACGGCTCGTCGGTCTCGCTCTCCTCGACCAGCGCCTCTGCCTCGGCCTCGGGCTGGTCGGCGACAGCCTCGGGCCCGCCGGCCCCAGGCTCGGACGGCTCGTCGGTCTCGCTCTCCTCGACCAGCATCGCCGCCGCCTCGGCCTCGGCCTCGGGCTGGTCGGCGACAGCCTCGGGCCCGCCGGCCCCAGGCTCGGACGGCTCGTCGGTCTCCTCGACCAGCATCGCCGCCGCCTCGGCCTCGGCCTCGGGCTGGTCGGCCACCACATCGGGCGCGCCGGCCTCGTCCGGCTGCTCGGCGTCGGTCTCGGCGTCGGCCTCGACTGGCGCCGGGCCGCCCGCGGGGAACGCCTCCTCCGAGAGTCTGAGGTCAGGCGTCTCGTGCACCGACTCCGCGCCGTCCGCGCGCGGGACGGGCTGGTCGGCGTCGTCGACACGCTTCAGCGACAGCGAGAGCCGACGGCGCTCGCCGTCGATCTCGAGGATGCGGACGTTCACCGCCTGCCCCTGCGAGACGATCTCGCGCGGGTTCTCGACGTGATGGGCCGCGAGCTCGGAGATGTGCACGAGCCCCTCGACGCCCGGGAGGATCTCGACGAAGGCGCCGAACGTGACGACCTTCGCCACGCGGCCCTCGACGACGTCGTCCTCGCGGTACGAGTCGACGACCTGCTGCCAGGGGTCGGTCTGGGTCTGCTTGAGGCCGAGCGAGATCCGCTGGCGCTCGCGGTCGATGTCGAGGACCTTCACCTTCACCGTCTGCCCGATATCGAGCACCTCGGACGGGTGGTTGACGTGGCTCCACGAAAGCTCGGAGATGTGGATCAGGCCGTCCATGCCGTCGAGGTCGACGAACGCACCGAAGTCGACGATGTTCGAGATCTGACCCTCGATGACGTCACCCGGGCTCAGCCGGTCGAGGATCGCCTGGCGCATCTCCTTGCGCTCGTCCTCGAGGACGGCGCGGCGCGAGAGCACGACATTGTTGCGGGAGCGGTTCAGCTCGATGACCTTGCAGCGCAGCTCGCGTCCGAGGAACTCGTCCAGGTCCTGCACGCGGCGGATGTCGACGAGCGACGCGGGGAGGAAGCCGCGCACACCGAGGTCGAGGATGAGGCCGCCCTTGACCACCTCGATGACCTTGCCCGTGACGGGCTCGCCCGACTCGGACGCGGCCTCGATCTTCTTCCAGGCGAGCTCGAAGCGGGCACGCTTCTTCGAGAGGATCAGGCGCCCTTCCGCGTCCTCCTTCGTGAGGACCAGCGCGTCGATCTCCTCGCCGAGCGAGACCTCGTCCGCCGGGTTGACCGAGCGGCGGATCGTCAGCTCCGCGACCGGGATGACCCCCTCCGACTTGTAGCCGATGTCGACGAGCACCTCGTCCTTGTCGACGCGCACGACCGTGCCGTGCACGACCTCCCCCTCGTTGATCTCGGGGAAGGAGGCCTCGTAGTCCGGGACGAGCTCTCCGTCGGGCCCCTCGACCCAGACCCCGTCCTCGGTTGTCGTGGGTTTCTCCACGGTCTCGTTGGTCATCGGATCGGGGAGTATAGCCAGGCTGGGGAAAACTCAGGACTGCGCGTCAGGTCACCATAGCTCGTGGCGTGTGCCACGAATCGGCTCAGGCCTTCGCCTCCGCCCAGTCGTCGCCGAGGCCGACGTCGACGGCGAGCGGAGGGTCGAGCGGGTACGCGCCGCACATCTCCTCGCGCACGAGCTCTCGCACCTTCGACACCTCGACCTCGGGCACCTCGAGCAGGAGCTCGTCGTGCACCTGGAGCACCATGCGCGCTCCCCGACCCTCGCTCCGCAGGCGTCCGTGGATCGCAACCATGGCCACCTTGATCATGTCCGCGTTCGACCCCTGCATTACGAAGTTCACCGCGACGCGCTCCCCGAACCCGCGCGTCTGGCGGTTGGAGGCGCGGAGCTCGGGCACCGGGCGGCGCCGCCCCAGGAGGCTCGTCGCGTAGCCATCCTCCCCGGCCTGGGCGATCGTGCGCGCGATGAACGCCTGGACGCGCGGGAAGCGCGCGAGGTACGCGTCGATGTACGCCTGGGCCTCCTCCTTCGGGATGCTCAGGTTCTCGGACAGGCCGAACGCCGAGATCCCGTAGACGATCCCGAAGTTGATCATCTTGGCCACCGCCCGCTCGTCGGAGGTCAGCGTGGCCGGGTCCTTGCCGAGGACCTCCGCCGCCGTCGCGGTGTGGATGTCCTCGCCGCGGAGGAACGCCTCTCGGAGCTTCGACTCCCCGGAGACGTGCGCAAGGATGCGGAGCTCGATCTGCGAGTAGTCGGCCGAGAGCAGGCGGTGGCCGGGCTCCGCCACGAATGCGGACCGGATCTCGCGGCCGAGCTCGGTGCGGACGGGGATCGCCTGCAGGTTGGGGCTCGAGGTCGAGAGGCGACCCGTCGCGGCGACGGTCTGGTTGATCGTCGTGTGCAGGCGCCCGTCCTCGCCGATCAGGGTGGGAAGCGGGCCGAGGTACGTGTTCACGAGCTTCGTCAGCTCCCGCCACTCCTCGACGACGGGGACGATCGCGTGATCCGCGCGGATGCGGGCGAGCACCTTGCCGTCCGTCGAGTAGCCGGTCTTGCCCTTCCGTCCCGGGGTGAGGTCGAGCTTCTCGAAGAGGACGCGGCCGAGCTGCTGCGGCGAGCCGAGCACGAACTCCTCGCCCGCGAGCTCGTACGCGCTGGCCTCGAGTTCCTCGATCCGGTCGGCGAGCCGGGCGGTGATCTCGCCCATGCGATACGTGTCGATGCGGATCCCGGCGTCCTCCATCGCGGCGAGCACCCCGGAGAGCGGCAGCTCGACCTCGTCGTACAGCCGCTCGAGCCCCCGTTCGCGCACGCGCTCCCTCAGCATCGGCGCGAGCCGGCGAGCCGCCTCCGCGTGCCTGACGAGCGCGGAGGTCTCCTCTTCGGTCGGCGGGTCGGGCTCGAGCTCGAGCCCGTTCTCCGCCGAGAGGTCGTCGAGGTCGTACTCCGCGCGGCCGGGGTCGATCAGGTACGCCGCGATCATCGTGTCGTCGGCCGCCTCCACCCGCAGCGCCTTCGCGTCGTGGGCCGCGATCGCCACCTTGCCCCCTTGTGACAACTTGTCACCAGCCGGTCGTGGCGCGACCACTACCGCGTCTCCGGTCGCGACCGCGACGCGCTCCGCGTCCGCGGCGAAGCCCACGGCGCCGCGCAGCTCGGGCAGCTCGCCCTCGCGCCAGGTCACCGTCTCCGACTCCGCGACGACGCGCTCCGCGGCAGGCAGCGCCTCGTCGAGGGTGTCGACGCGGCTCAGGAGCCCGCGGAACTCGAAGCGGCGGAAGATCTCCTTCAGCTGCGAGCGGTCGGGCGGGCGCGAGACGAGGTCGCCCGGGTCGACGCCGAGCTCGAGGTCGCGGCGCATCGTCGCCAACAACTTCGACGTACGTGCCTGCTCCTCGTTCTCGGAGATCGCGCGCGAGCGTGCCGGGGAGAGCTCGCCCGCGTGCTCGAGCACCGACTCGAGCGACCCGTACTGCGCGACGAGCTGGCCCGCCGTCTTGTCCCCGATGCCGGGGATACCCGGGATGTTGTCGCTCGTGTCCCCCTTGAGCCCGATGAAGTCCGGCACCTGCTCCGGGCGGATGCCGTAGCGGGCCTCGACCCGCTCGGGCGTGTACACGTGCACGTCCGCGACGCCGCGCGGCGTCATCATCAGGCACACGTTCTCCGTGACGAGCTGGAAGGCGTCGCGGTCGGTCGACACGACGCAGGTCTTGATCCCGGCCTCGTCGGCCTGCGTCGCGAGCGTCGCGATCACGTCGTCGGCCTCCCACCCCTCGAACTCGAGGTTCACGTAGCCGAACGCCTCGACGATCGGACGGAAGTGCGGGAACTGCTCGCGCAGCAGGTCCGGCATCGCGCGCCGCTCGGACTTGTATTCCGCGGAGATCTCCGCGCGGTGCACGGGGCGCGTGTCCCAGGCGACCGCGACGCCCCGCGGGCGGTAGTCGGCGAGCAGCTTGAACAGCATGTTCGTGAAGCCGAGGAGCGCGTTGGTCGGCTGGCCCTCGGTCGTCTGCAGCTCTTCGGGGAGAGCAAAGAACGCGCGGTAGGCGAGGTTGTTGCCGTCGACGAGGAAGAGATCGGAGCCCTGTGCGGGCGCCTCGTCGAGCTGCAGCTCCTCGCCGGTCAGCGTCTTGACCACGACGCAATGCTATTCGTGGCGGACTCCTTCCCAGCAGGCGCGAACCGCTGAAGCGCCCGCTGACGCGGCCGGTCGCGGCGCCGGTCGCCGATGTGATCGGTGACCGGCACCCGCTCGGGACGCTTGGATACCGACATGCGCCGCGTCCCGATGCTCTCCGGCTCCCGCGTGGCGCTCGTCCCCGCCGCGGAGGAGGACGTCGTCCTCACGCCGCCGCCTCCGCCCGACCGGGTGGTCGACGTCGCAGCGGCCGTCCGCGATGCGCTCCGGTTCCCGCTTTCCGGGCCGCCGCTCGCGGACGTCGCGCGCCGCGGGGCCAGCGCGACCGTCGTGGTGGAGCCGCCGTCGCTCCCGGTGCCCGGGGCGCAGCAGGATCCACGCCCTGCAGCGCTCGCCGCGACGATCGACGAGCTCGCGGACTGCGGGGTCCCCGACACCCAGCTGACGCTCCTCGTCGCAGGCGGCCTGGGACGCCGCTATGGCCAGCGCGAGCTCGAGCGCCTGCTCCCGCCGCCGCGGGCTCGCTCGTTCCGGGGACGGGTCGCCGTGCACGATGCGGAGGGCGAGACGCTCGTGCCACTCGCGGAAGGGCCGCGCGTGAACCGCGCCGTCGTCGAGACCGATCTCGTCGTCGTCGTCGGAGCCGCGGAGACCGTGCTCAACGGCGGACCGGGAACGCTCGGCGCGGCGTGCGACGCCGCGACCGTCCGCGGCCTCGCGGGGGCGGCCTCGCTCATCGAGGCGGCCGGCCTCCCCGAGTGGGAGCGCGTCCTCGAGATCGAGGAGGCGGTCGCCCGAGCAGTGCCCGTGATCGGGCTGTCGCTCGTGCTCGACCTGCCGAGGCTGACCGGCACGTATCGCGGCTACCCGTACGAGCCCGAGGCGTTGCGCCACGTCGTCCGCTCCCCGTTCCGAAGGATCTTCACGGGCTTCCCAGCGTTCCTGCGCCGGGACGTTCTCGCGCGCCAGCAGCGTAGGATCGACCCGATCGCGGCGTTCGCAGGCCCGCCCTCGGTCGCGCACGCAGAGGCGCTCCTGCGCGGCGTCGACCAGCGCGGGCTGCGGCTCGACGAGCCCGTCGACGCGCTCGTCGCCGGCGCCCCCTGGATCGGGCAGCACCACCCGCGGGAGATCGCGAACCCGCTCAGCGCGGCCGCGATCACGCTCGGGCTCGCGCTCCGCCTGTACCGGGACCGGTTCCCGGTCCGCGCCGGCGGGACGCTCGTCCTGGTGCATCCTCTCTCGCGCTCGTTCGCCCACGGTGGAGACGATCCGTACGCCGCCGCGTTCGCGGCCCTGCGCGAGGCACGTGACCCGGCCGAGCTCGCCGAGTCAGAGCGCTCAGCGGCCGGGGACGAGCGGGCGCTCGACGCCTACCGCGGAGGGCGGGCGTGCCATCCCCTGCTCCCGTATGCCGACTGGGCCGGGTGCGCGCCGGCGCTCTCACAGCTCGGCCGCGTCGTCGTCGCGGGCTGCCGGGACGCGCTCGCGGCGCGCACGCTCGGGTTCGTGCCCAGCCACGGGATCGGCAGCGCGCTCGAGATGGCGCACGGCGTCGCGGGAGGGCGAGCCGCGGTCGGGCTCCTGCTCGCGCCGCCGTATGCGCCCCTGCTCGTCGGCCGTGGGTGAGGGGTTAGCCCTCGCCGAGGTAGGTCTTGCGCACCTGCTCGTTCGTCTTCAGCTCGGACGCCGGGCCCGAGAGCGCAATCCGCCCCGTCTCCATGACGTAGCCCCGCTCCGCCACGTCGAGCGCCATCAGCGCGTTCTGCTCGACGAGCAAGACCGGCGTCCCGGCCCGGTTGATCTCGACGATGATCTCGAAGATCCGCTCGACGAGGATCGGCGCGAGGCCCATGGAGGGCTCGTCGAGGAGCAGAAGCTTCGGGTGAGCCATGAGAGCGCGGCCGATCGCGCACATCTGCTGCTCGCCTCCGGACAACGTCCCGGCCTTCTGGGATCGACGCTCGTGGAGGCGTGGGAAGAGACGGAACACGCGCTCGAGGTCGTCGTCGTGGGACGAGCGGTCCTTCCGCTGGAAGGTGCCCATCTCCAGGTTCTCGAGAACGCTCATGCGCGGGAAGAGGCGCCGGCCCTCGGGAGACTGCGAGATGCCGAGACCGACCACCTCGTGTGGCTTGGCGCTCGTGATGTCGCGCCCCTGGAATGCGATCCGCCCCTCGCGTGCCCGGTTCAGCCCGTTGATCGCGCGTAGCGTCGTCGACTTCCCGGCGCCGTTCGCCCCGATCAGCGTGACGACCTCGCCCTCGTGGACGTCGAGCGAGATGCCCTTCACGGCGTGGATGGCGCCGTAGTAGACGTGCACATCCTCGAGCTCGAGGATCGTCTTCGCGCCGTCCGGATGGGCCGTGCCCGTGACCTCGTTCACGCAGCGGCGCCCTTGCCGAGATAGGCCTCGATCACGCGCTCGTCGTGCTGCACCTCGGACGGCGTGCCCTCGGAGATCTTGGCACCGTACTCGAGCACTGTCACGCGCTCGGAGACGCCCATGACGACCTTCATGTCGTGCTCGATGAGGAGCACCGTGAGCTCCTTCTCGTCGCGGACCCGTGCCACGAAGCTCGTGAAGTCGGAGGTCTCCTGAGGGTTCATCCCGGCGGTCGGCTCGTCGAGGAGCAGCAGCTTTGGACTCGTCGCGAGAGCGCGCGCGACCTCGAGCCGTCGCTGGTCTCCGTAGGGCAGTGAGCCGGACAGATGCTCGTGCCGCCGCGCGAGCCCGCAGTACACGAGCAGCTCACGGGCGCGTTCCTCCGCTTCGCGCTCCTCGCGCTTGACGCGGGGGAAGCGGACGATGGCTCCGACGATGCCGGACGTGAGCCTGCTGTGCATGCCCACGAGCACGTTCTCGAGTGCGGTCATCTGCTGGAAGAGCCGGATGTTCTGGAACGTACGCCCGATCCCGCGCTCGACGATCGCATGCGGCGGCCTCCCCGTGATGTCCTCGCCATCGAGGACGATGCGCCCGGAGGTGGGCGTGTACACGCCTGTGAGCATGTTGAAGAAGGTCGTCTTCCCGGCACCGTTCGGCCCGATCAGCGCGACGATCGAGCCCCGGGGAATCGTGAAGTCGATGTCGTTCGCCGCGACGAGGCCGCCGAACTCCTTCCGCACCGCCTCCGCGACGAGCAGGTCGTCGGCGGCCATCAGTCGTTCGTCCGGTCCCGGTCGGTGAGCGTGCCCTCGTGCTGGACGTCGTACAGCGGCGTGTCGTGCACACCCTCTTCCAGCTCGATCCTGTGCCGTCGTTCGGGAATCAACCCCGCGGGCCGTATGAGCATCATCGTCACGATGATCGCCCCGTAGATGCCGAAGGCGTACCTCGGCGCGTCGATGTCGGAGCCTGTGACGTCGCCTATGAAGTCGCCGATCTTCGCGAGACCCTCGCGGTCGAGCCAGGAGAGGATGAGCGCACCGACGATGACCCCCCAGACCGAGCCCATCCCGCCCAAGATCACCATGCAGAGGAGGAAGACCGAGAACTGGAAGTAGAAGTCCGCGGGGAACGCGCCGGACTTGAAGACCGCGTAGAACGCGCCCGCGATGCCGCCGAAGAAGGCGCCCATCGCGTACGACCACGTCTTCGTCCGCATCAGCGGAACACCCATGGCAGCCGCAGCCGTCTCGTCCTCCCGGATCGCGATCCACGCGCGGCCCAGCCGCGAGTCGCGCAGACGCACCGAGCAGAAGACGGTGAAGAGGAGCAGCGCGAGGGCGGTCCAGTAGTACAGCTCGGCCCGGTTCGTCGCCGAGCGGTACACCTCCGGGAGCCCGACCGCGCCGAGGGTCGAGCCGAACCCCGCCGAGTCGATCGGGGTGATGCCGAACGTCCCGTGCGTCAGGTCGAAACCGATTCCGGGCTCGTCGGCGTTGCGCACGACCTGCGGGATGATCTCGCCGAACCCGAGCGTGACAATGGCGAGGTAATCGCCCCGGAGGCGCAGGGTCGGGAGTCCGATGAGGATGCCGACGACCGTCGTGAAGAGCCCGGCGATGAGGAGCACGAGCCAGACCGAGATGTGAATTCCCGGCGCATCGCGATCGATCCCCACCGACCCGAAGTGGAAGGAGATGTCCTCGAAGTGCAGCGACGCGAGCCAGGCCGCCACGTACGCGCCTGCGGCGTAGAACGCGACGTAGCCGAGGTCGAGCAGGCCCGCGTAGCCGACCACGATGTTGAGCCCGAGCGCCATCATCGTGAAGACGAGCATGACGACGGCGATCCCGATCCCGGGGAACGTCCCCGGCAGGAAGTCGACGTAGAAGGGATAGAGAACACCGAGCGCGATCACCCCGGCCGGAAGCGCCCAGCGCCGGAACGGGGCCGGCTGCTGCGTCCACCACTCCCTCGTTGCGGCCCGGGCCCCGCCCACGTCAGGCTCCCTCGGGAGTGCGTTCGCCGAGAATCCCCTCCGGCCGGAACACGAGCACCGCGATCAGGATCCCGAACACGATCGAGCGGGTCCAGTCCGAGCCCGGGGAGAGCCACGAGAGGCCCTCGTTGAACGCCTCGATGAAGCCGATGACGAGTGCGCCGACGACGGCGCCGGCGAGGTTCCCGATCCCTCCCAGGACGGCGGCCGTGAACGCGATCAGCCCGAGCTGGAAGCCCTGGTCGAAGCGGATCGTCGTGAACTGCAGCACGTAGATCAGCCCCGCCGCTCCGGCGAGCCCGCCGGCGAGCGCGAACGTGAACGAGATCGTGCGGTTCACGTTGATCCCGACCATGGCCGCCGCGGCCATGTCCTGCGAGGTCGCTCGCATCGCCTTGCCTTGCTTCGTCGACGTGACGAGCCAGGTGAGCCCGAGCAGCAGCGGGATCGTCAGCAGGATCACCACCAGGTTGTCCCATTGCACCTCGACCTCGCCGATGGTGAAGGCCGGTTCCGTGGAGATGAGCGGATCGATGACCGTGTACTCCGGCCCCCAGAAGTACAGGCCGATGTTCTGGAGGATGAACGACATCCCGACGGCGGTGATGAGCGGTGCGAGGCGCGGCGCGTGCCGAAGCCGGCGGTAGCCCACGAGCTCCACCGTCGAGTTCAGGATCGACGCGAAGACGACGGCGACGAGCAGGGAGCCGACGACCGCAACCGCGATCGCGCCCGTGCTCGAGCCTGAGCCGACGCCGAACAGATCGAGGATGAGCGTGGCCGAGAGCAGCCCGCCGAGCGCGAAGACGTCACCGTGGGCGAAGTTGATGAGCTGCAAGATCCCGTAGACGAGCGTGTACCCGAGCGCGATCAGCGCGTACACGGAGCCGTTCGTCAAGCCGATGATGACGACGGTGAGGAACCTGCTGGGGCCTTGCACGAAGTTGACGACCATCCAGACGCCGACGAGCACGAGCAGCACGATGCCGATCGCGTTCATCAGCTTGGGTCGGCGGCGAGCTGCCAGAAGCTCGTGCAGCGCCCGCGGTGCCTTCTTCTTCTCCCGACCCTCGATCCTCCCGCCCTCCTCAGCCGTGCGGGGGAGGGCGTCGCCCTCCCCCGCAGGGATCCGATGCGACGGCCGCCTAGCCTCCGCCTGCCGCCGTGACGAGCTCGACGGACGGCGTGATCACCTTGGCGTCGTTCCACTCCGGACCTTCGTAGACCGTGATGGCGCCCGTGCTGACGTCGCCCTCCTGGTTCAGCTCGAAGGTGCCGAGGATGGCGTCCTCATGCGTCGAGCCGAGGATGTTCTCGATGATCGCAGCGCGGTCGTCGCCGGCCGCCTCGATCGCGTCGAGCAGAACCTCGGCCGCCTGGGCGGCGTAGGCCGTGTAGGGCTCGACCCTCTCGACGCCGGTGTCCGCCTTGAACGCATTCACGAACTCGCGCCCGCGGCCACCTTCCGCGACGAGCGCGTTCGCGGACGAGCCGGCGACCGTGATGAACATCCCGGTCGTGGCTGCCGTGCCCGCCTTGTCCACCTCGGTGAACGGCGTGAAGCCGTCGGGCGCGAGGAGGGGCACCTGCTCGTTGGAGCCGAGCACCGCGAACTTGTCCTTGATGAGCTTGACGCCGTTCAGCGTCACGAGGCCCGAGAACACGACCGCCTCGGCGCCCGAGGCCTTGACCTTGTTGAAGATCGCCTCGTAGCTGGATGCCTTCTGGTCCCAGGCGTCGTTGCCCATGACCTCGACGTCCAGGAACTTGAAGGCGTTCTCGAGGTTCGTGGCGAGTCCGAGCCCGTAGGCCTGCCGGTCGTTGATGATGTAGACGCTCTTGACGCCGAGGTCGTCCTTGGCGTAGGTCGCGATCGCGGCCGCCTGCGCGTTGTCGAGTGCAACGACGCGCCCGTAGTTGCGCTCGCCGCTCGGGTAGTACTTGTCCGGTTCGGTCTCCTCGCAGGAGGGAACGGACGTCGTCAGGCAGACCTTCGTGTTCGCCGGCGAGACCATCGCAATGGCTCCGCCCTCGGCCTGGTTGAGAAGCGGGATGATGACCTCTGCGCAGCCCGAGTTGAAGGTCCCGATCAGACCGACCATGCTCTCGTTCGCGGCGTAGGCCTGGCCGTTCTCGCTGCACTTGCCCGAGTCCCAGGCGGCGGCCTGTGCGGTGGAGTCGTCGCAGCCCTGGTAGGCGATGTTCAGGTCGCCCGCCTTCCATTCGCGCTGCTCGAGCACGAACCGGATGGCGTCCTGCATCTGCAGGGTCTGCACCCGGTCTCCGCCCTGGAGCGGAAGATCCGACGCGATCAGGACGTCCGGATCGCCCTCGCCGCCGTACTCCACGTCGCTGCACGATGAGGCAGGCAGCGCCGTGACCCCTTCGTCGTCGCCTCCTCCGCAGCCCGCCGCGACGAGCGACAGTGCGGTTACGAGCAATCCGAGAGCGACGAGAACACTTCGCTTTCTCACAGTCAACCTCTGCCTCCTCACCTTGGGATGACCCGTCGCGCCGTCCGACCGGCGCACGCGCAAGTATCGGTGCTCGTTCCCGCGCGCGCAAGCGGCACCCGATGTCGTGCACATCCCCTGCACGCGAGCTGTGCCGGAGGGGGGGATCGAACTACACGCCCCGAGGGGCACGGGATTTGTGTACTGCGCGGCGCCTCGTGGGAAGCGCCGTTTCCCCCCACGAGCCCCCTTCCCTACCGAGGCTGCGACCTCGACCGGGCTTGGGCCTCCCGGCCGGCGAAGCCGGCTTCCGGCCGCACTGAGTGCCGACGAGGCGTGCCGGCGGGTGCGGATCGGAGACGACGGTTCCTCCGAGCCGCAGGTGCCGGAGGTGCGGATCGAACCCACACGCCGCGAGGCGGGATTTTGAGTCCGCGCGCCTCGGCGCGGGAAACGACGTTTCCCCCGCGGGGCCCCCTTCCTGGCCGCACGGGGACACCGACCTCGCTTGGCCTCCCGGCCGGCGAAGCCGGCTTCCGGCCGCACCGGCGAGCGCGGAGGCGGCTTGCGCGAAAGGCGCTCGCACCGAGCCGCGCCGCAGGTGCCGGAGGTGGGGATCGAACCCACACGCCCCGAGGGGCACGGGATTTTGAGTCCCGCGCGTCTGCCAGTTCCGCCACTCCGGCTTGTCCGATCGTAGCGTCGAGTTCGCGCGGTTACGCTCTCGCCGTGCTGCTCGGAGTGCTCACCGGAGGCGGGGACGTGCCCGGCCTGAACCCCTGCATCAAGGCGTTCGTCAACCGTGTCACCGCCGCAGGGCACGAGGTGCTCGGGATCCGCCGGGGCTGGGGCGGGCTCCTCCACTTCGACCCGGACGACGCCGAGGGCTCGACGGAGCATCTCGAGCGCCTGGATCCCGCCTCGGTGCGGACGATCGACCGCACCGGCGGCACCGTCCTCCACACCTCGCGCACGAACCCCGGCGGCGTGCGGGCGCACGAGGTCCCACCGTTCCTCGCGGGCGAGGCGCAGGGAGAGGGCCCATTCGACTTCACGCCGCACGTCCTGCGGGCGATCGAGCACCTCGGGATCGACGCGCTCGTCGCGATCGGCGGCGACGACACGCTCTCCTACGGGCTCAGGCTCGACGACGAGGGCGTCCCGGTCATCGCGATCCCGAAGACGATGGACAACGACGTCCACGGCACCGACTACTGCATCGGGTTCTCGACGGCGGTCACCCGCGGGGTCCAGTTCATCCACAACCTGCGGACGAGCGCGGGGAGCCACGAGCGGATCGCGGTCGTCGAGCTCTTCGGCCGCTACTCCGGCGAGACGTCGCTGATCACCGCCTACCTCGCCGGGGTCGACCGCGCCGTCATCTCCGAGGTCCCCTTCGACGTCGACCGGCTCGCCGCGCTCCTCCTGGAGGACAAGCGCGAGAATCCCTCCCGCTACGCGATGACGACCATCTCCGAGGGCGCGACCGCGGCGAGCGGTGCGCTCGTCCTCTCCGGCGAGGCGGACGCGTACGGCCACCGCAAGCTGGGAGGAATCGGCCAGCAGCTCGGAGTCGCGCTCAAGGAGCGGACCGGCGAGGACGTCGTCTACCAGCAACTCGCGTACCTGATGCGCTCGGGCAGCCCGGACTCGCTCGACCTGATGGTGGCGACGAACTATGCCGTCATGGCCGCCGACCTTGCGCTCGAAGGCGACACCGGCCGCATGGTCTCGCTCCGGAACGGGAGCTACACCACGGTTCCGATCTCGGCGACCCGCGAAGGCGTGAAGCGGGTCGACGTCGACGAGCTGTACGACGTCGCCGAGTACCGTCCCAAGGTCCGCCACGTCCTCGGCAAGCCGATGTTCCTGTATTGACCACCGCTCGCTCATCGCTCGCGGTCGCGGGGGAAACCATGTTTCCCCCGCGTGCCCCCTTCTCTTTCGGAGACGTGGGGGAACCTTCCGGTTCCCCCCACACCCCTTCCGCCAGATCATCGACAGGAGACCTCCGATGATCTTCGGGGTCCTCACCGGCGGCGGGGACTGCCCCGGCCTGAACGCCGCGATCCGCGCGGTCGTCCGCGGCTCGATCGCCTCGGGCCACGCGGTCGTCGGGATCCGGCGCGGCTGGCAGGGGCTCGCCGAGCGGGAGACGGTCGCGCTCGACCGGAACGCGGTCTCCGGGATCCTGCCCCGAGGGGGGACGATCCTCGGCTCCTCGGGCTGGAACCCGTACCGCGAGGAGGGCGGTCTCGAGGCGGTCAGCGCAGTGACCGCCGAGCTCGGGCTCGACGGCGTGGTCGCGATCGGCGGCGAGGGCACGCTCGCGATCGCCCATCGCCTGCACGGCGAGCTCGGGTACCCGGTCGTGGGCGTCCCGAAGACGATCGACAACGACCTCGCGGGAACGGACGTCACCATCGGGTTCGACACGGCCGTGCAGGTGTGCACCGAGGCGATCGACCGCCTGCACACGACCGCCGAGTCGCACGACCGCGTCATGGTCGTCGAGGTCATGGGTCGCAACACGGGCTGGATCGCACTCGCCGCGGGGATCTCGGGCGGCGCCGACGTGATCCTCCTCCCCGAGGCGCCGATGCCGATCGAGGAGGTCTGCGACCGCCTCCGGCAGCGGCACGAGCTCGGGCGCGCGTTCTCGATCGTCGTCGTGGCCGAGGGCTATCCGCTGACGCGACGCTCGGGCGGGCACGACGAGCCGATCGCACGCGACGTCGACGCGTACGGGTACGCGCGCCTGGGCGGCATCGGGCAGGTCGTGGCCGACGAGATCACGACAGGCACCGGGTACGAGACCCGCGTCACCGTGCTCGGGCACACGCAGCGCGGCGGGACGCCCACCGCCCGCGACCGCTTGCTCGCGACCCGGCTCGGACTGAAGGCCGTCGAGCTCGCGACGTCGGGCACCTGGGGCCGCATGGCCGCGGTCAGCGGGAACGAGGTCGTCGACGTCGCGCTCGAGGAGGCGGTACGCGAGCGGCGCGCGGTGCCGGCCTCCTGGGTCGCAGCCGGCGGCGTGGTCGCGTAGTGCCCGGTCTCAGACGTCCGGCGGCTCGGCCGGGACGAGCGCCGCGACGTCTCCCGCGGCGACGAGCACGGCGTCCACGCCTGCGCGCTCGAGCTCCGCGACGTCGTGCTCGCTCGCGTCGTGGAGCTCTGCGATTGCCAGCTTCCCGGCCGGGACGTCGTGGAGCAGCCCGAGCAGCGCCTCGAGCACGTCCTCGTCGCCCTCCGGCCGCGGCGAGAGGAGGAAGATCTCGGGGTCGAGCTCCTCGAGCGCCCGCTCCAGCTCCTCCCCGTGCGAGACGCGCACGACGCACTCGAGCCCGAGCGCGTGTCCCTCGTCCCAGGCTGCAGTGTCAACGGCGACGACCACACCGTCGGCAGCTGCGCCACTCGCCTCGGCGAGGCCGCCCAAGTGGAGCAGCGGCAGCTGCGACGTCGCCCGCACCGCCTCCGCTCCCGCCCGCGCGACGAGGCCGTCGGCGCCCTGGCGCTCGGCGGCGCCGGCCGTCTCGGCGTCGTCCGCCTGGACGAGGATCGAGATGCCGTCGCCCTCCGAGATCGCCTGGCTGAGCTTCCCCACCGGCGGGATGCTAACCACGCGCCGGCCTGTACCAACCGAGGCGCTCGTGGCATCGTCTGCAGTCGACAGATGCGCGCCGCCGCCATCCTCCTGCTCGGGCTCGTGCTCGCGGCAGC
>DASSCD010000172.1:0-3782 GCA_035698005.1 Gaiellaceae bacterium
CCGTCGACGAGGCGAACCGCGAGCGCTCGCGCTTCGAGCAGGTGAAGCGCTTCATCGTCCTCCCCCGCGACTTCGCGATGGAGCACGGCGAGGTGACGCCGACCCTCAAGCTCCGCCGGCGCGCGGTGATCGAGAACTTCCAGGGCGAGATCGACGAGCTCTACTCGACGCAGGACCCACGAGCCAGCTGACGGCGAGCGGCCGCGAAGCGGCCTTCGGGTCTTCGCGCGACCGGGGCTCGCGCGAGCGAACTGGCGCAGGGCTACAGAACGCGGCGGGCGCCGACGAAGGTCGACGCGTACCAGGATTCGTACAGGCTCGAGATCTTGACGACGTCGCCGGTGTGCGGCGCGTGGATGAACTGCCCGCCGCCGATGTACATGCCCATGTGCCCGAGGCCGTTGAAGAAGACGAGGTCGGCGGGCTGGAGCGCGTCGCGCGAGACCGGGACGCCGTAGCCGTACTGCGACGCCGCGTGGTGCGGCAGCGACACGCCGATCTGCGCGTAGGCGTAGGCGACGAGGCCGGAGCAGTCGAAGCCCGACGGGCTCATCCCGCCCCAGACGTACGGCACGCCGAGGTACTGCATCGCGATCGAGATGACCTGCGAGGCCTTGGTCCCGTCGGGCGGAGGGGCCGAGACGGTGACCGCCTCCGACCCGTAGTCCGTCGCGTCGAGCGTGGTCTGGGACTGCGCCTGGGCCTGGGCGGCCTGCTGCGCGGCGAGCCGCGCGGCCTCCAGCCGCGCGCGTGCCTGTGCGGCGAGCGCGGCCTGCCGGCGCGCCTCCTCGGCCTGCATCCTCGCGATCTCGTCCTTGACCGAGGAGAGCAGCTGCTGACGGTCGGCGAGGCGGCTCTCGATCTCCTGCTTCTGCGCGGCCCGCTCCGCGACGACGCGGGCCTGGTCCGCGCGGGCGTCCTTCAGCTTCGCGCGCCGTGTCTCGACCGCCTTCCGATAGCGCTTCACCTCCGCGAGGATCCGCGTGTCCTCGCTCGAGACGCGCTGGATCGCGTCGAGCCGGTTGATGATGTCGTCCAGCGAGCTCGAGCCGAAGATCACCTCGAGCGTCGAGTCGCCCTCGCCGTTCACGTACAGGTCGCGCAGGCGCTCGGCGATCCGCGACTGCGCGACCCCGAGGCTCTTCCGTGCGGCCTCGAGATGGCGCGCGTTCGAGCGCAGGTCGGAGTCGATCCGGTCGAGCTCGATGTTCGCGTAGTTGTACGACTCGATCGTCTGCCCGAGGCTCGCGTCGAGCTGCTGGAGCTCGGCCATGATCGCCTGCGCCTGCTCGCGCTTCGACTGGATCGAGGGGTCCGCCGACGCCGATCCCACGGCAAGCAGCAGCCCCGCAGCGAGCACCACGAGAAGGACGATCATCGGCGTCCACCCGGTCGTCGAGCCCCCAAGTAGGACTCCTCCTCGACTCCGGACAGACCCGCCGGTGGCGGTCTGGCCCGTCACAAGTCGGGGAGCCTAGCAGCGGTCACGGACACCCGCAAACGACAACTGCGCAAAAAGCGCTGCAAAAGGTGCGCCTGCTCCGTTCGCCCTTGCGACGCGGAATCCTCCGCTCTGTTACGGTCGATTCTTCGTGCTCAGGGGAGAACGAACGTGGGGAGCGGTGTTCGCCGCGGTCCTGCTCGGTGCGCTGGCCGCGGACGGTGGTGCCGCCGAGGCCGGCCCGTCGAAGGCATATCGGCTCCGCGTCGACGCGGTCGCGTACCACCTTCCCGGCAAGACGGCGCTCGGCATCCCCGTCCGCAAGGGGGTCGTCGCAGTCGACCCGAGGCTGATCCCGCTCGGGACGAAGCTGCACGTCCCCGGCTACGGGCACGGCATCGCGGCCGACGTCGGCGTCGCGATCAAGGGCCGCATCATCGACCTCTGGTTCCCGAGCACGCAGGACGCCCGGCGCTGGGGCCGGCGCACGCTGCACATCACGGTCTACCGCTAGCCGCGACCTCCGTCGGCGTCCTCCGCTACACAGGAGGACGATGCTGCGTGTCCTGACCTTCGTCTGCGCGCTCTGCGCCGTCCTCGCCCTGTCCGCGGCGGCTGCGAGGACGGAGGCGGCGGCGCCGCGGCTCGAGACGGCCCTCGCCGAGGCCCTGCGAGCGCCGGGCATCGCTCCGACGCGCACGGCCGCGCTCGCCGTCGACCTGCACACCGGCGAGGTCGTGTTCAGCTCGCGGGCGGCACGCGCGCTCGCGCCGGCCTCCGCGGAGAAGCTCGCCGTCGCGTTCGCCGCGCTCCGGCTGCTCGGCGCCGACTACCGCTTCTCGACGGACGTTCTGGGCGCCGGCGAGCTCGTGGGCCGCGCCTGGCGCGGCGATCTCTACCTGGTCGGGGGCGGGGACCCGACACTCGCCCTCCCCGACCTCGAGGCCCTGGCGCGCGACCTCGCCCGCTCCGGCGTACGGAGGGTCACCGGCGCGGTCGTGGGAGACGAGTCGCACTTCGACGCCCGCCGGGCGGCACCCGGTTGGAAGCCGTCCTTCGTGGGCTTCGAGTCGAGGCCCCTCTCCGCCCTCTCGGTCGAGGGGACGCAGATTCGCGGCGCCGACGGGTCGGCGGTCGCCGCGGCGAGAGCGCTGACGGCGGCGCTCGAGCGACGTGGCGTCGCCGTCGCGCGGAGCGCGCGTACGGGCCGGGCACCCGCCGACGTCCTCCCCCTCGCGCTCGACCTGTCCGACCGGCTCGCCGACGTCGTCCGGCACATGAACCGGGAGAGCGACAACTTCGTCGCGGAGCTGCTGCTGAAGGAGCTCGGCGCGCAGGTTGGGCTCGCGGGGACGACGGAGGAAGGGGCGCGCGTGGTGCGGGGCGAGCTCGCGGCCGCCGAGGTGCCGCTTGCGGGCATCCGTATCGAGGACGGCTCGGGGCTCTCGCGGCTCGACCGCCTGACCGCGCACGCGCTCGTCGCGATCCTGCGTGCCGGGGCCGACGATCCGCACACCGGCGGCGCGTTCGTGACCTCGCTCGCAGTCGCCGGGCTCTCGGGGACGATGAAGAAGCGCCTGGTCAAGCGGCCGACGCGGAGCCGGGTGATCGCGAAGACGGGGACGACCTCACAGGCCTCTGCGCTCGCGGGTTTCGTGCGCAGGCGGTACGTGTTCGCGATCGTCCAGAACGGCTCGCCGGTGCCGTACTGGCCCGCGCGCGCGGCGCAGGACCGGTTCGTGACGATCCTCGCCCGACGCTAGGAGTCGCCGAGCAGCTCGCGCAGGTCCGCCTCGGAGAGGACGCGAACGCCGAGGGCCTCCGCCTTCGCTGCCTTCGAGCCAGGGCTCTCGCCGACGATCACACCGGTGGTCTTCCCCGACACAGACCCGGCGACCTTTGCTCCCCGCGCCTCGAGCGCGGACGTCGCCTCCTCGCGCGTGAATCCCTCGAGCGTGCCGGTGAGAACGTACTGGTGGCCCGTGAGCGGGCCCTCGGCGGGCGCCTCCGTCTCCGTCGTCGCCAGCTGGAGCCCGAGCCCGCGGAGCTCCTCGACCAGCGCGCGGTTCTCCTCGTCGGCGAACCACTCGCCGATCAGCACCGCCCGGTCGGGCCCGATCCCCTCGACCTCCTGCAGCTGCTCCTGCCCCGCCGCCACGAGGGCGTCGACGGTGCCGAAGTGGAGCGCGAGGTTGCGCGCGATGACCCAGCCGACCTTCGGGATGTTGAGCCCGAAGAGCACACGCGAGAAGGGCTGCTCTTTCGACCGCTGGATCGACTCGTATGCGCGCGAGGCGGAGAGCTCGGCATATCCCTCGAGCCCGGCGAGCTGCTCCTCGGT
>DASSCD010000173.1:0-28148 GCA_035698005.1 Gaiellaceae bacterium
GGGGCACGCGGGGGAA
The DNA here is from genome assembly GCA_035698005.1 of Gaiellaceae bacterium. GTDB lineage: Bacteria > Actinomycetota > Thermoleophilia > Gaiellales > Gaiellaceae > GMQP-bins7. The sequence goes on from DASSCD010000173.1 coordinate 17, forward strand.
ACCGGGTTTCCCCTGCGACCACGAGCCGCAGGCGATTGGTGCTCACTCCTCGAGGTCCGAGCCCTCGAAGGCGCGGATGGCAGCTCGTAGCTCCTCCGGCACCGGCGCCGGGCGACGCGACGGCAGGTTCACGAGCACGAGCGTCTGCGTCGCGGTCGCCATCAGCGAGTCGTCGGGCAGCCGGAACGCGGCGCCCTCGTAGGTGACGCTCGTCCTCCCGATCCTCCGGACACGAACGAACGACTCGAGCAGGTCGTCGAAGCGAGCGGGCGCGTGGTACTCGACCGAGGACGCACGCATGACGAACTCGGCTCCCTCGACCTCCATCGCCCCGGTCCCGAGATGGCGGTGGTACTCGGTCCGGGCGTGGTCGAAGTAGGGGAGGTAGCGACCGTAGTAGACGACCCCCTGCGCGTCGGTGTCCGAGAACCACACGCGGGAGAGCGCCGAGTACTTGAACGGCGGGCGACGGTCGGTTGCGCGGCCGAGCTCGAGCGGGTCGCGGGACGCGTGCATCAGGAGCGGATGAGCCCGAGGACCTCGTTGCGCTTCTCGTGCATCACCGGCTCCGAGAGCGCCTCGAGGTTGAGGCGCAGGAGCGGCTCGGTGTTCGAGGGGCGGACGTTGAAGTGCCACTCGTCGAAGTCGACCGAGATGCCGTCGAGATGCGAGATCCGCCCTCCCAGCGCGGCGTAGCGCTCCTTCAGCTCCTGCAGCTTCAGCGCCACGTCGTCGACCGGCGTGTTGATCTCGCCGGTGAGGAAGAAGCGGTCGCGATAGGGGTCGAGGAGCTCCGAGAGCTTCCGTTCGCGGCGCGAGAGCAGCTCGAGAACGAGCAGGAACGGGACGACCCCGGAGTCGGCCTGCGAGAAGTCGCGGAAGTAGTAGTGCGCGGACACCTCGCCGGCGAAGACCGCGTCCTCCTTGCGCATGCGGTGCTTGATGAACGCATGCCCGACGCGGTTCACGAGCGGGACGCCGCCCGCGCGCTCGATCGTCTCGGGGACGGCCCGGCTCGCGCGCACGTCGTAGATGACCTTCGCCCCCGGCCGCGGCTCCTTCTCGAGCACGGCCTCCGCGAGGAGGGCGGTGACGAAGTCGCCCGGCACGAACTCGCCCGTGTCGTCGACGAAGAAGCAGCGATCGGCGTCGCCGTCGTACGCGACGCCGAGGTCGGCGCCTTCCTCGCGCGTCCTCGTGACGATGAACTCTCGGTTCTCGGGAAGGAGTGGGTTGGGCTCGTGGTTCGGGAACGACCCGTCGGGCTCGAAGTAGCAGCGCACGACGTCGAGCTGGGGCAGACGCTCGAGGACGGAAGGCAGCATCAGCCCGGCCATCCCGTTCGCGGCGTCGACGACGACGCGGAGCGGCCGGATCGCCTCGACGTCGACGAACGAGAGGACCTTGTCGACGAAGCTCGGCCAGACGTCGCTGGCACGCACCTCGCCGCGCCGGGAGACCTCGCCGAATCCGGCTTGCGCGCCGTCACGCACCTGTGCGAGGCCGGAGTCGCCCCCGACGGGCAGCGCTCCGCGGCGCACGATCTTCATGCCCGTGTAGTCCTTCGGGTTGTGCGAGGCGGTGACGCAGATGCCGCCCTCGAGCTCGAGCTCCGTGACCGCGTGGTAGACCATCTCCGTGCCGACGAGGCCGATGTCGACGACGTCGGCGCCTCCGTCCGCGGCGCCCTCGATCGCGGCCTTGGCCATCGACGGCGCCGAGAGCCGCATGTCGCGTCCGATCGCGATCGCGTGCGGCTCGAAGTGCTCGACGTACGCGCGGCCGATCCGGTAGGCGCCGTCCTCGTCCAGCTCGGACGGGTACAGGCCCCGAACGTCGTAGGCCTTGAACACGGAAGGCTCGAGCACGATTCGATGCTAACCGCGGGACGTTCGGGACCCCCGCCCTCGTTTCTACACTTCAGGGATGGAGCGCAAGCTCGCAACCGTGCTGTTCGTCGATCTCGTGGACTCCACGGGCCTCGTCACGGGCACGGACCCCGAGGTCGTGCGCAGGCGGGTGAACGAGTTCTTCGAGACCGTCTCGAGCTGCGTCGAGCAGCACGGCGGCCTCGTGGAGAAGTTCGCCGGGGACGCCGTGCTCGCGGCATTCGGCGTGCCCCAGGCGCACGAGGACGACGCACTCCGGGCCGTGCGCTCGGCGCTCGCGATGCGCGAGTCGGTCGTCTCGCTCGGCCTGCAGGCGCGGGTGGGGATCGAGGCGGGCGAGCTCGTCGTCGAGAGCGCGGACTCGACGTTCGCCACCGGCGAGGCCGTGAACCTCGCCGCACGCCTCCAGCAGGTCGCCAGGCCGGGGGAGATCCTCGTCGGGCCGACCGCCTACCGCCTCGCGGCGGGCAGCATCGTCGCCGAGGACGCCGGGCCGCTCGAGCTCAAGGGGGTCGGCGAGCCCATGCGCGCGTGGCGCCTCGTCTCGGCGCTCGACGGTCCGAGCCGCTCGCTGGGCCCGCGCGCCCCGCTCGTGGGCCGCGTCGAGGAGCTCGAGCTGCTCGAGAACACCTTCGAGCGCACCGTCCGCGACGGTCGCGCCCACCTCTTCACGATCTACGGCGAGCCCGGCGTCGGCAAGAGCCGCCTGGCGCGGGAGTTCCTCGACGCGATCGAGCGGGCGAGCGTCCTCGTCGGCCGCGCGCTGCCCTACGGCGAGGGCGTCACGTACTGGCCTCTCGCCGAGATGGTCAAGGCCGCGGCCGGTATCTCCGACGACGATCCGTTGGACGAGGCGTTCGAGAAGCTCCGCGAGTGCTGCGCCGAGGAGTCCATCGCCGACGTGCTCGCGCTCGCGGCGGGGATGATGGAGGCACTCGAGGGGGAGCGCAGCCCACAGGAGATCTCGTGGGCCGCGCGCGAGGTCATGGAGTCGATCGCAGACGTGCAGCCGCTCGTCCTCGTCTTCGAGGACATCCACTGGGCCGAGGAGCCGCTCCTCGACCTCGTCGAGCACCTGGCTGACTGGGTTCGCGGCCCGCTCCTCATCCTCTGCCTCGCCCGCCCCGACCTCCTCGATTCGCGCCCGGGCTGGGGGGGAGGCCGCGTGCGGTCGACCGCGATCGAGCTCGAGCCGCTCTCGGAGGAGGAGAGCGAGGCGCTCGTCGAGAAGCTGCTCGGCCAGCTCGCCGGCGTCACCGGCGAGGAGCCCCCCGCGCTGCCGAAGGAGGTCCTCGAGCGGACCGAGGGCAACCCGCTCTTCGTCGAGGAGACGATCCGCATGCTCGTCGAGGGCGGGGTCGGGAACGGCGGCGCGGATCGGATCCCGGACACGCTGCAGGCGCTCATCGCGGCGCGCATCGACCACCTTTCGGCGCCGGCGAAGACGCTGCTCCAGCGAGCCTCGGTCATCGGGAGGGTCTTCTACCGCGGGGCACTCGACCACCTCTCGCCGGACCTCGAGGACATCGACGGCCTCCTGGACGACCTCCTGCTCCGCGAGCTCCTGCTGCGCGAGCCTCGCTCGTCCATCTCCGGCGAGCCCGCGTACCGCTTCAAGCACTTCCTCATCCGCGAGGTCGCGTACTCCGGCCTCGCGAAGCTCGCGCGGGCCCAGCACCACGCGCGCTTCGCCGAGTGGCTCGCCGAGCGGCCGGGCGGCGAGGAGCTCCTCGAGATCCGCGCGTACCACCTGGACCACGCCGTCGAGCTCCTCACCGAGCTCGAGGGAGCTCCGCCCGAGAAGCTCGCGCAGGACGCAGCCGGCGCGCTCGTCAAGGCCGCCAAGCGGGCCGTCGCGCGCGAGTCGTACACCACGGCACGGAAGCTCGGCTTGCGTGCGCTGGAGCTCCGCCCGACGCTCGGGGCGCGGTACGTCGCCGCCCGAGCCGCGTGGCGGCTCCAGGACTGGGCAGCCGTGCAGCTCGAGATGGAGAAGGTGCGCGAGCAGGCCCGGGACCACGAGGAGCCGACGATCGAGGGGCTGGCGCTGACCGCGCTCGCCGAGGCGTCGTTGAAGCGCGACGCCGACCCCGAGCGCGCACAGGCGCTCGTCGACGAGGCGCTGGAGGTGCTGAAGCGGGAGGAGGACCCGGTCGCGCGCTTCGACGCGCTCGCGGTGCGCGCGACGGTCGCTGCGTGGCAGGGAACGCTTGCGGACACCGTCCGCTACATGGAGCGTGCCTACGGGATCGCGCTCGACGCCGGCCGCAAGGACCTCCAGACCGTGGCGGCGCAGGCCCTCGCGCAGATTCACATCATCGCGCTCGAGCTGGACGAGGCCGAGCTGCTGCTGACGCGTGCGCTCGAGCTCGCGGGCCAGAGCGGAAGCGTCCGCGCACGCGTCGGGGCCACGCTCTCGTACGGGTGGTTCCTCGCCGTCAAGGGCGAGATCGATGCCGCCGAGACGCTGTTCGAGGAGGTTCGCGCGACGTCGACGGAGCTCGGCGTCGAGCCGTCGATCGCGGCCGCGCTCGCGAAGCTCGGGTGGATCGCACGCCTGCGCGGCGACTACAAGAAGGCCGAGAAGCTGCTCCGCGAGGCGCTCCGCATGACGAGCGTGCGCGGCGACCGCGGCATCCTCCCCGATCTGCAATACGAGCTCGCCATCATCCTGGCCGACGCGGGCAAGCTGGAGGAAGCGGAGCGGCTCGCGCGGGAGGCGAAGGCGAACACGCTGCCATCCGACCACGGAAGCGCGGTCGGGAGCGTGCTCGCGCTCGGGGCCGTCCGCGCGGCGCAGGGGCGCGACGACGAGGCGGAGCAGCAGTACCTGTCGGCCCTCGCGATCGCCCAGGAGAGCGGTTACAAGGTGCTCGAGCTCGAGCCGCTCGAGCGGCTCAGCGCCTTCCTCCGCGACCGGGGACGCTCCGACGAGGCGGCGGCCTACGTTCGCCGGACTGCAGAGCTCTCTCCGTCCGACAGGGCGACGCGGATCGCCTGACTCGACTCCTCGTCCGGGGACTCGGAGATCACCGTCGCGGGGCGCTCGAAGCGCGTGAGCGCTTCGCGGAGTGGGCCCGCCCGCAGAGTCCCCTCGCCGTAGGGCAGGTGCTTCGTCTCGTTGCGGTTGGCAAACGCGATGTCGGAGAAGTGGATGTGGAACGGCGCCTCCGGCTCGAGCACGGCGTCGGCCGCCTCGAGGGCCGCCTCGAACGGCGCGCTCTCGACGAATGCTCCGTCGCTCGTCGCGTGCATGTGAGCGAAGTCGAGCACGGGGCGGACCCAATCGAGGCGCCGCGAGATCTCGACGACGTCGTCGACGGACCCGAGGTCGCGCACGCGGCCCATCACCTCGACGCCGAAGGGCACCGCCCGGTTCTTCCCGGCGAGCCGCTCCCTGAGCGTGCCGAGCTGCTCGACGACTGCGTCGATGGCGTCTTCGCGCTCCCGCCCGAGCAGGAAGCCGGGATGGAACACGACGAGCTCGGCTCCGCTCGCCGCGGCGATACCGGCACTGCGGTCGAGCGCGCCGACCGCGGAGGTGAACTTGCGCCCGCTCGCCTCCAGGTGTCCCATGAACCCGAAGAGCGGCGCGTGCACGGACAGCGCGAGGTCCTGCTCCCGCGCGAGCGCGCCGAGGCGCTCGGCGAACGGATAGTCCATCCAGAACCCACTCTCGAAGTCGATCTCGCAGGCCGAGTACCCACGCTCGAGGAGGATCTCGATCGCCTGCTCCGGGGACTCGCGCGACGGGCACCTGGCGGGACCGACGCGGATGCACAAAGACACCGGAGGATCCTAGACAGCCGCCGAGCCCGCGATGTGATTGCCTATCGGCGTGAAGGCGACCATGCTCCTCGCGGACTACGTGGTCGTCGCCGACGGCAAGCTCACGATCGTCGGCGGCGGCTGGTCGCAGACCGGCCCCGAGCCCGCCCCGTTCGGCATCGGCCTTCTGATCCAGGTGCCGTGGGACCAGGCGAACACGCCGCACCAGTTCAAGGTCGAGCTCCTCGACGCCGACGGCGCAGCGGTCTCCTTCGACGAGGACGACCCGGACAACGAGAGCGACCAGTCGGTCGAGTTCGGGGGCGAGTTCGAGGTCGGGCGCCCTCCGGGCCTGAAGCCCGGAACACCGCTCGACTTCCCCGTGGCCGTCAACTCGGTCCCGCTGCCGCTCGAGCCGGGGCGCTACGAGTGGAGGCTCACGATCGACGAGCAGTCGCGCCAGGACTGGACGCTCCCCTTCACCGTGCGGGCCGAAGACGCGTAGCGCGAGCTGTCCGGCGAGCGGCCGAAGCTCCGTCCGACGAGGTCCGTACGCTCGAACCATGTCTCGTCGCCCGACCCGTATCGACCTTCTCGAGCTCGACATCGACCTGCGCCTCTCCGACCTCTGGCGGGAGGCGGTCGACGTGTCGGAGTGGAGCCTCGAGGTCGTGGCCGCGTTCATCCGCGCCGCCTACGGCAAGGGCTACTGCGATGCGCTCACCGAAGCGGAGCCGGGGAGCCTGTGTGTGGAGCACGGGTATCGGCTGCCCGAGCGTGTCGCCGAGCGAGACGCCGCGTAGCCCGTCGGACAGCAGATGACAGTCACCCGTGGCGACGGTCACGGTACCGCGGGTCTCCCTTCACCACAGGGCTAGACTGTCCCCGTGGCACGGAAGTCGAGTCCTGCGCGGCTCGTCATCGCGCTCTCGGTCGCGGGGGTGCTGGCGATCTTCCTGCTCTACACCTCGATCGCCGGCGGCGGGAACCCGTCGATCTCGCCGAGCGAGCTCGGCAAGCGGACGGAGAAGGTACAGCTCGCCGGTCTCGTGACGGGACCGGTGCGAGGCGATGCCCATGCCGCCGGTCTGCGATTCGGGCTCCGGGACATCGACGGCGACTCGACGAAGACGGTCGCGGTGCTGTACACGGGCTCCGTGCCGGACCTGTTCAAGAGGGGCCGGCACATCGTCGTCGACGGGAGGCTGCGGAACGGGGTGTTCGTCGCGGAGCCGGGGTCGATGATCACGAAGTGCCCGTCGAAGTACGCGCCGAAGAGCTCCTCCGCCTGACGGGCTGACATGCCCGAGCTGGGTCGCGCCGCCCTCGTCGTCACGCTCGGTCTCTCGGTCTACGCCCTCGTCGCCGGAGCGGCCGCGGCGAGGCTCGGCAGACGCCGGCTCGCGCTCTCGGCGGAAAACGCCCTCGTGGCAGCGTTCGTCTCGACGCTGGTCGCCGCCGGCGTGCTGCTCGCCGCCCTGCTCCGGAACGACTTCTCGTTCACGTACGTCGCGCGGACGACGAGCGAGGCGCTGCCGACCGCGTACACGATCTCCGCCTTCTGGGGCGGGCAGGAGGGGTCGCTGCTCCTCTGGCTGCTGATGCTCACGGGCTTCGGCGCCGTCGCCGTCCGTCTCAACCGCGGCTGGGCGCGGAGCCTCGTCGTGTGGGTCGTCCCCGTGTTCGCGGGCGTCGCCGTCTTCTTCTCGTTCCTGCTCGTCGCGGTGGCGAGCCCGTTCGTCACCCAGGCGGCGCCTCCCGACGGGGCGGGGATGACGCCGAGCCTGCAGAACCCGTACATGCTCGCGCACCCGCCGCTCCTGTACGTCGGCTACGTCGGGCTCACGGTGCCGTTCGCGTTCGCGATCGGCGCGCTCCTCTCGGGGCAGCTCGACGAGCGCTGGCTCGTGGCGACGCGGCGCTTCACCCTCTTCGCCTGGACGGCGCTCGGCATCGGGCAGCTGCTCGGCGCGCACTGGGCGTACGTCGAGGTCGGCTGGGGCGGCTACTACGCCTGGGACCCGGTCGAGAACGCCGCGCTGATGCCCTGGCTCGCGGCGACGGCCTTCCTGCACTCGGTGATGATCCAGGAGCGGCGCGGCATGCTCCGCATCTGGAACGTCCTGCTCGTGATCCTCGCCTTCTCGCTGTCGCTGTTCGGGACGTTCCTCACGCGCTCGGGAGTCGTGAACTCGATCCACTCTTTCACGCAGAGCTCGATCGGGCCGTGGTTCCTCGCGTTCATCGCCGTCGTCGTCGCGTTCTCGCTCGCCGTCGTCTTCTGGCGGCTCCCGCTGCTCCGCTCGCCGACGAAGCTCGAGTCCCCGATCTCGCGCGAGGCCGCGTTCCTTTACAACAACCTGCTCCTCCTCGCGCTCTGCCTCACGATCCTGTGGGGAGTCGTGTACCCGCTGCTCTCCGAGGCCGTGCGGGGTGAGGCGGTGGTCCTGGGGCGCTCGTACTACGACTTCTTCCTCCGGATCTTCGGGCTCCCTCTGCTCCTGCTCATGGGCATCGGCCCGCTGGTCGCCTGGAGGCGCGCCTCCCTACGCAACCTCGCCACGACCTTTCGCTGGCCGACCGCGTTCGCGCTCGCGACGGGCGTCGTGCTGCTCGTCCTCGGGGCGGGGAGCTCCGTGCCGGGCCTCGTCGCGTACACGTTCTCGGCGTTCGTCGCGGCTACGATCGTGCTGGAATTCGCCCGCGGGACCCGTGCGCGCAAGGCACTCGGGGCGGCGTCGTGGCCTGGCGCGTTCTCCTCTCTCGTCGCCCGCAACCGTCGGCGGTATGGCGGGTATGTCGTCCATGCCGCGATCGTGCTGCTCGCGATCGGGATCGCGGGCTCGAGCGCGTTCGACTCGGTCGCGGAGGCGAAGCTCGCCCGCGGCGAGTCGATGGAAATCGGCGACTACACGCTCGTCTATCGGTCGCTCGACGAGCGTCAGGTCGCGAACGCGACCGAGGTCCGCGCGACGCTCGGAGTCACACGAGGGGATCGCGACCTCGGCACGCTCGAGGCGGGGAAGAATGCGTACACGATCGAGCAACAGGTCTCGAACGAGGTCGGGATCCGCAGTGACCGGCTGACCGGAGAGGACCTCTTCGTCATCACCGAGCAGATCGATCCCGACGGGTCGATCTACTTCAGGGTCTTCGTGAAGCCGCTCGTCAACCTCATCTGGGTCGCGGGCCTCGTCTTCCTCCTCGGCTCGGTCATCACGCTCTGGCCCGACGCGCGCGAGCAGCGCAGGCTCGTCTCCCGCGCCGGCGAGGTCGGCGTCCCGGCGACGCGTTGACCGCAGCGCTCGTGCTCGCGGCCGTCCTGGCCGTGGCGTGCGTCCTGGCCGTCGCGCTGCCCTTTCTCCGAGAGCCCGAGCCCGACTCGGATAGCCTGGACGACCTCGACGAGGGCGAACGGCGCCGTCTCGAGCTGCTCGAGGCGCGGGACCGAGCGCTCGCGGCACTCAAGGAACTCGAGTTCGACCACCGCACAGGAACGATCTCCGACGACGACTATCGCTCACAGGTGGGGCCGCTTCGCCGAGAGGCAGCGAGCGCGCTCCAGGCCATCGAGCGAGACGGGAGCGCGACAGAGCCCGTCCCGGGCGGGGAGGGACGTCCGGAGCGTGGGCGAACCTAGAGGCTGATGGGTCGGCGTCCCCTGACCCTGTGCGCGCTCGCCGCCGCGCTCGTGTTCGCCGCCCCGGCCGCGGGCGACGACGTCGACGAAAAGGCGGCCGTCGATGCGCGGATCGCGACGCTGCAGGCGGAGATCGACGCTGCCAAGGAGCGCGAGGGCGTCCTCACCTCGCAGCTCTCCGCCGTGGTCTCGGAGCTCGAGGCCGCCCAGTCGGCCGTCGACCAGGCGGAGGGCGCCCTCGGGCAGCTCGAGGCGGAGCTCGCGACCGAGCAGGCGCGGCTCGAGCGCCTGACCGCGCGCCTGCGGGCCCAGACGACTCGGCTGAGGCACCTGCAGGCGGAGCACGCGAAGGCCGTCTCGATCCTCGAGGCGCGCGTCCGCGCGATCTACATCGAGGACTCGCCGGACGTCCTCTCGTTCCTGGTCTCCGCCTCGAGCTTCGACGACCTGATCGACAACTACGAGTTCCTCGAGCGCATCGGCCTCCAGGACCGGCGGATCGCCCGGCAGGTGGAGACCGCGAAGCGCAAGGCCGCCGAGGAACGGCGCGCGACCGCCCACACTCGCCGGCTCAGCGCGGCGAGCGTCGCGGTCATCACGGCGAAGACGGCCGACGCGCGCTCGGTACGCGACGAGCTCGCCGCGGGCCGGGACACGCTCCTGGCGGCTCGGCGCCTCAAGCAGAGCGCGCTCTCGAGTGCCCGCGACTCTCGCGCCGAGCAGCTCGCCGAGGTCGAGGCGCTGGCGGCTCAGAGTGCGGCGCTCGCCGCTGCGATCCGCGACGCCCAGGCGGGCTCGACCGGTTCCGGGGCTCCGTCGGCCGCGGGGTTCATCTGGCCCGTGAACGGGCCGGTCGTGAGCGGGTTCGGCATGCGCTGGGGGCGGATGCACGAGGGCATCGACATCGCCTCATCGCTCGGGACGCCGATCCATGCGGCAGCGTCGGGAACGGTGATCCACGCCGGCTGGCTCGGCGGTTACGGGAACCTCGTGGTCGTCGACCACGGCGACGGCCTCGCGACCGCGTACGCGCACGCGTCCACGATCCTGGTCGCGGTCGGCCAGCAGGTCTCGCAGGGCGACACGCTCTCGCTCGTCGGGTCGACCGGCAACTCGACCGGGCCGCACCTCCACTTCGAGGTCCGGGTCAACGGGAGCGCCGTCGACCCGCTGCTCTACCTGTAGGACCTACGCGGCGGCGGTGGTCGCCGACTGCGGGAGCTCCTCCGGCACCACCGTGTGCAGGTCGGGTAGCGCCCGCCAGCGCTCGTCGAGCCCGAGGCCGTAGCCGGCGAAGAGCTCGTCGGGCACCGTGAAGCCCGCGTACCGGAGCGGGATCTCGTCGACCAGTCGGCGGTACGGCCGGTCGAGGAGCGTCACGGCGGCGACGCTTGCCGGGCTCCGGAGCGAGAGGGTGCGGCACAGGAAGTGCAGCGTCAGGCCGGTGTCGACGACGTCCTCGACGATGACGACGTGCCGGTCGGCGAGCGGCACGTCCACGTCCTTGAGCAGGCGCACGCCGCCGTCGCGGCCTCCCGCGTACTGCTCGAGCTCGACGAAGTCGAGCGTGTGCGGGATCGGGACGGCTCGAGTGAGATCAGCGAGGAACACGACACTGGACTTGAGCGGCGCCACCAGGAGCGGGTCGAGACCGTCGTAGTCGGCCGCGATCTCGGCTCCGAGCTCCTCGACGCGCGCGGCGATCTCCGCCCGCGTCAGGTAGACACCGCTGACCTCGCCGCGCTCGGATGCGACGGGCTTCGTCACGCCTACGAGGCCAGGCGCAGCCGGTAGCGCTGCGCCAGGCGCTCGATGTCGCGCCGGTAGAAGAGCTTGACGCGGACGTCCGGATAGAGGCGCTGCAGCTCGCGCAGCTTCCGGTTTTTGCGGGTCACGAGGGACTGCTTCATCACCGTCACCTCGATGAAGAGGTTCTGCTCCGGGAGGAAGAAGTCCGGCGTGAAGGCGCTCACGACACGGCCCGTCTCGTCCCGCTCGAGCACGAACGAATGGGGCTCGTACTCCCAGGGCACGCCGTAGTAGTCGAGGATCTTCGCGCACTCGAGCTCGATGCGGTGCGCGAAGCGCGGCGGCTGGGAGCCACGATATGCCTGGAAAACGGGACTTTCGACCCGCACCTGCGCCAGAGTAGCAACAGCCTCGGACGCCGTTGTCCGCCCGTAGACTGTCCTCCATGGCCCGCTCCGACGCGATCCGGATCGCCCAGATCTCCGATCTCCACTGCGGCGGCCCCTACTTCGAGGCGAGCCTCCTCGAGCGCGCGATCGGCGAGGTCAACGAGCTGGCGCCCGACATCGTCGTCTGCTCGGGCGATCTGACGACCTTCGGGTTCCGGCACGAGTACCTCACGGCGCGCGAATATCTCGACCGGATCGACTGTGACGCGCTCGTCGTCGTTCCCGGGAACCACGACTCGCGGAACGTCGGCTACGTTCATTTCGAGGAGATGTTCGGCGAGCGGAACTCCGTGCTCCGCAAGCGAGGCATCGCGATCGTCGCGGTCGACTCGAGCGAGCCGGACCTCGACCACGGGCAGATCGGCCGTGGCCGCTATCGCTGGGTCGAGGAGCAGTTCGCCGAAGAGGAGGACGAGCTCAAGATCTTCGTCCTCCACCACCACCTGCTGCCCGTGCCCGGGACGGGGCGCGAGCGGAACGTCGTGTACGACGCCGGCGACGCGATCGAGTGCCTGCAGCGCGCGGGCGTCCGGCTCGTCCTGTCCGGGCACAAGCACGTGCCGTACGTCTGGCGGCTCGAGGACCTCTTCGTCGTGAACGCCGGTACCGTCTCCTCGCTCCGCCTGCGCGGCAACACGAGGCCCTGCTACAACGTGATCGAGATCGCGGGCCGCAAGGTCGACATCTGGCGCCGGCATCCCTTCCACGGCCAGGTGAAGCTCGTCTCGTTCTCGCTCGACACGCTCGACTACGCGAAGTTCACGGGCGCCATCGAGGACGAGGTCACCGCGCGCACGTGAGCCCGCGCGCGCTCGCTCTCGTCGACGGCGAGCACTACCCCGCGGTCGTACGGGACGCGCTGGCACAGCTGCCGTACGAGTTCGTCGGCGCAGTGCTCGTGGGCGGCACGGAGAAGCTCCGGGGTGACGACCGGGACTACGGCGTCCCACTCGCCGAGAGCGTCGAAGCAGGCATCGAGAGCCACAGCCCCGAGATCGTCGTCGACCTCTCCGACGAGCCGGTGCTCGGCCCGGTCGAGCGCTTTGCGCTCGCGAGCCGTGTGCTGCTGCTGGGGATCCCGTACGCCGGCGCCGACTTCCGGCTCGACCCGCCTCACCTCCAGCCGTTCGCGCTTCCCTCGATCGCCGTCGCCGGGACCGGCAAGCGCGTGGGCAAGACGGCGCTCACGGGGCACCTCGCGCGGCTCGTGTCCGAGTCTCGCCGGGTCGTCGTCGTGGCGATGGGGCGAGGCGGGCCGCCGGAGCCCGAGGTCGTCGCCGTGCGGCCGACCGTCGAGGAGCTCGTCGCGCTGTCGCGGGCGGGCCGGCACGCGGCCTCGGACCACCTCGAGACCGCGGCGCTCGTCGGCGTGGAGACCGTCGGCTGCCGCCGGTGCGGAGGAGGGCTCGCGGGCGCGCCGTTCGCGTCCAACGTCGCCGAGGGCGCCGAGGTCGCTGCAGCCCTCTCGCCCGAGCTCGTGATCTTCGACGGCAGCGGCGCCGCCATCCCCCCGATTGCGACCGATCGCATGCTCCTCGCCGTCGCCGGTCATCAGCAGCCGGCGGTGGCCGCGGGTTACCTGAACGCGTACCGACTCCTCCGCGCCGACCTCGTCGTCGTGACCATGGCCGAGTCGGACTCGGGCTGGGAGGGCGTGAGGGATGCCGTCCGGGCCGTCGTACCCGCTCACGTCGAGGTGCTCGCGACCGTCCTCCGACCAAGGCCGCTGGTGGACGTGCGGGAACGCTCTGTTGCGTACTTCTGTACGGCGCCGCCGGCTGCACACGAGGCGCTGGCCGGGCATCTCGCCGATGTCCACGGTGCCCGCGTCCAGCACGTCTCCGGCAGCCTCGCCGACCGTGGCGCGCTTCGCGCCGAGCTTGAGCGGGTACGAGCAGACGTACTCCTCGTCGAGCTCAAGGCGGCAGCGGTCGACGTCGTGGCCGAGTTCGGCGTCACGCAGGGGGTGGAAGTCGCGCTCGTGGCCAACGACGTGGAGCCGGTCGGAGGTGGCCCGGACCTTGACGAGTTGCTGCTGGAAGTGGCAGGAATAGGGGTATGAAGGAGCGCCGTCACGTCACACCGCTCCCGCTCGGCGAGGAAGTCCCGTTCTCGAAGGGCCTGATGGCGCGCGCGCTCGTCCTCACGGGAGTCGATCCCGAGCGCTCGTACCTCATCGCGCGGCGCGCCGAGCGCGACCTCGCGGAGCGTGGAGTCCTGTCGCTCGACTTCGACCGGCTCGGGGGGATCGCGGCCGACGTCGTCGGCGACGACGAGGCCGCGAAGACGCTCCGGCGCCTGCGACAGCTCGACGCTCTGCAACAGCTCGAGGCGCCGTTGCTCCTGCTCGTCGGCGGAGCGACCGGGACCGGGAAGTCGACGATCGCGACCGAGGCGGCGCACCGGCTCGGCATCACGCGCGTGACCTCCACGGACTTCATCCGCCAGACCATGAGGGCGTTCTTCTCGGAGGAATTCATGCCGTCCGTGCACTACTCGAGCTTCGAGGCGCGGCTGGCGCTGACGCGGGCCGAGGAGGAGGAGTCGGGCGACGCCGCGATCCTCGGCTTCCTCGACCAGACGCGGAACGTCGTCGTCGGCGTGCAGGCGGCGCTCGAGCGGGCGGCGACCGAGCACTGGTCGACGGTGCTCGAAGGCGTCCACCTCGTCCCGGGGATGGTCGCGACGGACTACCCGGGCGCGTTCGTCGTCCAGTGCGTCGTCGCGATCGACGACGAGAACCTCCACCGCAGCCACTTCTGGGTGCGCGACTACTCGACCGAGGGCTTGCGGCCGCTCGACAAGTACCTCGACTCGCTGCCGCAGATCCGCCAGATCCAGGACTACCTCGTCGAGCGGGCGCACCGCTTCGACGTCCCGGTGATCGTCAACGACTCGCTCGACCGCGCGATCGGCGACGTGCTCGACCTCGTGCTCCGGCGCGCCGACCAGCTCGTCGCGACGGCCTGACGCGAGCGCTCCTCTCTAGACTTCGGGCATGGTCACGCGCGAGGACGTCGTCGAGGCGCTGCACGGGGTCGAAGACCCGGAGCTCGGGATGGACATCGTCGAGCTCGGGCTCATGTACGACGTCGAGGTCGACGGGCCGAACGTGAAGATCCTCTACAGCTTGACTTCGATGGGCTGCCCCGCGGGCCCGATGATCGCCGAGGGCATCCTCGACGCCGCCCGCTCGGTGCCGGGGGTCGAGGGCGCCGAAGCCGAGCTCACGTTCGACCCTCCGTGGACGCCGGACCGGATGTCCGACGACGCGAAGTTTATCCTCGGCTTCGGATAGTCGCGTCTGCGCGTGGGAGTCAGGCTCCCACGGGCCGGGGAGAGCGCCAGAGCACGACCATGCCGACGGCGATGAGAGCGGAGCCGAGCAGGTCGTGGATGTGGATGCCGTGACCTCGAGGGAGCACGTACACGACGGCGTCCCACCGGTTGGGATCGAATCCGACGATGCCGGCCCCGAGGACGATCGCGATGACGGCTGCTGCCCGCTGCACGGCCGACTACCCTAGCCTCGGACCGCGACCGGTTCCGGTGGCGAGCGTGTGCGCAGACGTCTCGGCTCGCCGCGTCCTCACCCCGGGATGGCGAGGACGACCTTGCCGAACTGCGCGCCCGATTCGAGCCGCTCGTGCGCCTTCGCAGCCTCGGCGAGCGGGAACACACTGTCGACGTGCACGCGCGCCCGCCCGGTGCGGACGAGGTCGTACGCGGCCTCGAAGTCCGCGGGCATCCCCATCGTCGAGCCGTACACGACGAGCTGCTTCCACCACAGGCGGTACAGGCGCGCGGGCGGGCTGTGGCCGGAGGTCGCGCCGCAGACGACGACGCGTCCCTCGGTCGCGGCCGCCGCCAGCGAGCGCTCCCACGTCGCCTCGCCCACCGTCTCGACGACGACGTCCGCTCCGTGGCCCTCCGTCGCTTCCTTCACCGCCGCCACGACGTCGTCCTCTGCGTGGCTCACCGCGACGTCTGCGCCGAGCGAACGGGCGCGCTCGAGCTTCTCCGGGCTCGAGGAGGTGACAATCGTCCGCACGCCGAGCGCGCGGCAGACCTCGAACGCCGCCAGGGCCACTCCGCCGCCGATCCCCCAGATGAGCGCCCACTCGCCCTCGCGTACCGACGCCTTGGTGACGAGCATCCGGTACGCCGTCTCGAACACGAGCGGGAACGCGGCGCCCTCCTCGAAGGAGAGCGATTCGTCGAGCGGGTGGAGCTGGCCCGCCGGGATCGCCTTGAGCTCGCAGCAAGTGCCGTCCGTGTGCTCGCCGATCACCGTGATCCGGCCGTCGTGCGGGATCCCGGGATTGATGACGACGCGCTGCCCGATGTCGACAGCGGACACGCCGTCTCCGAGCGCAGCGACGACGCCGGCGCCGTCTGCACCGAGGATGCGCGGCTTCGGGACGGACGGCAGGCCCTTCCGAACCCAGACGTCGAGGTGGTTGAGGCCGGCCGCGCGCAGCTCCACCAGCACCTCGCCAGGAGCGGCCACCGGGTCTGGGACGTCCTCGTAGCGCAGGACCTCGGGGCCTCCGTCCTCGTGGATGCGGATCGCCTTCACTCGATGATCAACTCCGAGACCTCGCGCGTCCGACTGCGCGACCTGGCGCGTCTGGGCCGCTCCCGCACCGGCTCCGCGGCCGGTGGCCGCTGCGCCGGCGCATGCGCCTCGCGCGGCGAGCCCGTCACCGGTACCTCCAGTAGCGGCGACTGCCTCGCCGCGCGCCCCAGAGCGGCCAGCCCACGCCCGGAGCAGGCGATCTCGCGGAGTCGATCATCTGGGCAGAATCCTCGCATGACGGCCGAGGAGCTGAGCCGGCTTGCCGACGAGGTCGGCCTCGACGTCGTCGGTGCCGCGCCGGCCGAGCCGTACGAGGCGACCGAAGGCCACATCCGCGCGCGGAAGGCGCGCGGGCTCTTCGCGGACATGCGGTTCACGATGGCGCGACCGGAGGTGTCCTGCCATCCCGAGCTGCTCGTCGACGGAGCCTGCACGGTGGTCTCGGCCGCGCTCTGCTACTACGCGCCCGACCCGGCCCCCGGTCGTGACGAAGGGCGGCTATCGCGCTACGCCTGGCGGGACGCGTACGCGGAGCTCCGCGTCCGGCTGACCGAGCTCGGAGAGCGGCTCGGCGGCGCCTACCGCGTCCTCGTCGATGCCAACGAGCACGTCGACCGCGAGGGCGCCGTGCGTGCGGGGATCGCGTTCTACGGCAAGAACACGCTCGCGATCACACGGCGCTTCGGCTCGTGGGTCGTCCTCGGGACGCTCGTGACCGACGTCGAGATCGAGTCGACCCCGACGCTCGCGCTCGACTGCGGCTCCTGCCGCCTGTGCATCGACGCCTGCCCCACGGGTGCGCTCGACGAGCCGGGAGTGCTCGACTCGACGAAGTGCCTCTCGTACTGGACGCAGGCGCCGGCGCCGATTCCGGAGGGCTACCGCGCCGAGCTCGGGAACTCCGTCTACGGCTGCGACATCTGCCAGGACGTCTGCCCCTGGAACCGTGGGATCGAGAAGCGGCGGCAGGACGTGCCTCCACCCGCCGACGCGACGCCCGTCGTCTCGCTCGTCGACTGGCTCGAGCGAGACGGCGATGAGCTCGTTGCGCAGCTCGACCGCCTGTATGTCCCGCGGAACGACGCGCGCTGGCTGCAGCGGAACGCGCTCGTGGCCGCGGGGAACGTCGGGACGTCCGATCTCGTGCCCGCCGTCGAGCGGTACGCCGAAACCGACGATCCAATGCTCCGCGAGACGGCGGCCTGGGCGCTCGAACGCTTGTCGGAGCGCGTCGCGTGACCCGGCCGGACGACCTCGAGGCCCACCGGCTGGCCGTGCTCGTGCACGAGGTCCGCAGCCCGGTCGCCGCGCTCTCGACGATCGCCGGAGCCGTGCGTGCGGACGACGCCGGGCTGCCCACGCTCGTCGAGCTTGCGACGGCGGCCTGCCGGACGATCGAGCGCCTCGTCCGCGATGCTGCTGCAGCCTCGGTCGAGCTCGAGGACGTCGACCCCGGCGCACTCGTGCGCGAGGTCGCGGCCACGGCGGGGCTTCGTGGCGCGCGCATGCGCGCGACCGTCCAGGCCGGGCTCCCGCAGCTTCGCGCGGACCCGTTACGGCTCCGTCAGGCCCTCGACAACCTCGTGTCGAACGCGCTCGTGCACGCGCCGCGAGGCGACGAGGTCGTCGTCGCCGCCGCACTCGACGACGGGCATGTCCTGCTGTCGGTCTCCGACCGTGGAGACGGGATCCCGCCCCGCGAGCAATCTCGCATCTTCGAGCGCGGCGTCCGCCTCGACGACACGCGGCCGGGCTCGGGCCTCGGGCTCGCGATCGCGAAGGCGATCGCCGAGGCGCACGGGGGGACGCTGTCCGTCGAGTCGGAGCCGGGCCGCGGCTCGACCTTCACGATCGCGCTGCCGGTGTCCTGATGATCGATGCCACGGAATCGCCGTCTCTCGGCCGGGAGCGGCCCGAACGCGCCAGATCGCGCATCTGGACGCGCGAGATCATGGCAGCAATCATCTAACGCCCGGTCGGGACGCGGCCGAGCTCGCGCTGCAGTCGGCGTGCGCGCTTGGCGACGAGGTCGCGCAGGCGCTGCGGCTCGACGACGATGGTCTCGCCGCGATCGGCGAGGACCTCGGAGAGCAGCCACTCCTCCGTCTTGTACGGCACCTCGGCGATCGCAGAGCCGTCCGTCAGGGGCCGTGCGCCCCGCTCGAGCTTCCAGCGGGCGACGGTGGGGGAGTGAAGGAGGCGTGCGACTCTGGGGTTCGTGAGGTAGGAGGGATCGAAGCCCTCGCGCGGCTCGAAGCGGTCGCTCGTGAGCCGCGCGGAGCGCATTCGGTCGAGGCGGAAAGTTCGAGCGCCGTCGACCGTGAGATCCCAGGTGTGGACACGCCAGACCGGGAGCTCGCGCTCGATCGTGTACGGCTCGACCCGGCGGAGGGAGGGGCTCTCGCCCTCCTTCAGGTACTCGATCTCGACGACCTTGCGCTTCTCGGCGGCCTCGCTCAGCACCTTGACGAGCGTCTCCTCGTCCGAGGCGTCACGCGGCTCGGGCGTCGCGGCGAGGTCGAACCGCCCGAAGGTCTCCTCGAGCTTCCGCCGCACGCGCGCGAGCGGCGTGTGCGCCTCCGCGGCAATCGTCGGCCCGACGTACTCGATCGCGAGCCGGATCGCCCGCGCCTCGAGCGGCGTGAGCTTCGGGGGGCGCCGGAAGACGTCCCCGTACAGCTCCTTGTCCACGCGTACCACGTCCCCGTCGTGGACCGCGTAGACCGCGTAGCAGCCGCCGCCGAAGTTGACGAGGTTGAGCAGCGACAGGTGGTCCTGCAGCTCCTCGAGTGGGATCGAAAAGCGAGCAGCGAGCTCCGCGGCATCGAGGACGGCTGAGCGCTCCTCTCCGCACGCGGCGAGCAGCTGCGCGAGGAGGGCCTGGAGGACCCCGAAGCGCTCCGGCGCGACAGGCCCGGTCGGGCGCTCGGGAAGCGGGCGCCTCGGATCGCTGCGCTTTGCGGCCGCGGGCATCGGCGCCTCGCCGTCGTGTGCCTCGTCGAGCCGGGCGAGCCCTTCGGCGACGGCCTCGCGGAGCTCGTCGGGCTCGAGCGGGAGCGCCCTCCCGTTCTGGCGCAGCACCCAGCCCGCGAGCAGCTCGACCGACGCGAAGTCGGTCTCGAACACACCCTCCTCGACCGACCCTGCGTCGGCGAGCGTCCGCTCGACCCACCAGGCGGTGTCGTCCGAGACGGCGATGCGGGCGGTGCCGACGGTGTCGCCGATCTGCCACGGCTTCGGGACCCGGTGCTGCTCGACGTCGAAATCCTCGGGCACGCGAAAGTCCCGCTCGCGGCGCGTCGCGAAGCGGATGTCCCCGCGGATGCGCGAGACCTTGAATGTCCGCACGGTGTCGCGCTCGAGGTCCTGGCCGATCACGTACCAGTTCCCGTCGTCGAGACGGAGCGCGTACGGGTTGACCGAGCGGTCGCCTGGCCTGGCGCGGCGCGGGCTCCAGTAGCCGAAACGCACCGTGCGCTGCTTCGAGATGGCGGCCTCGAGCTTCGAGAGGCGCCCGGCGAGCTCGGGCGAGTAGTCGGGTGCGCTGACGCGAACGCGCTCGGCGGTCTCCGTCGGCGGCTCGGCGAAGCCGGCGCGACCGAGCGCGAGATTCTGCAGCGCGAGCCGGAGCGGCTCGGCGTAGGCGAACTTCCCCTCGAGGTAGTAGAGCGCCGTCTGCAGGGCCGCGAGCTCATCGTCGTCGAGCTCGAGCCGCTCGAGGAAGTAGTGCTCCGAGCGGAGCGTGTACAGCTCCTCTCCGGTGAACTCGTCCCGCTGCGAGGAGAGCGGGACGCCGAGCGAGGTCAGCTCCGCCCGGTCCGAGTAGAACCGTCGCGCGAACGCCTCGTCCGACATCTCGCTGTAGCCCTCGACGTTCGACTTGACGTCCCTCGCCGTCAGCGGGCGTCGCTCGGCCATGAGGAAGGCGACGAGCGAGAGCTGCCGGATCAGCTTGTCGGCGTCGTGGGACATGCGCACGCGAGCTTATCGGGCGCCCGCCCCCGGCGAGCGCCGACTTCGTGGAGCGTCGCAGCCGGTCGGAGGCGGTCTATGCCGCCCGGGAGCCGTCAGCGCCGCGCGGCGTCAGGCCGCGACGGTCGCGTGCTCTAGGTGCTGGTGCGACGGGCAGTAGTCGCGGCCCGGGAGCGGTGTGCGCTGGCAGGCCTTGCCTTTGCGCGTCGTCGCGTGGCAGCGCGCAACCCCGCCGTCCAAGAGCCCCGCCTCGATCTGCTGCTCGATGAAGCTCGTCGCCGCGCCGACCCCTTCGCGCACCGACCAGGCCACCTGTGCCTGCGCGGTGATCGGGAAATAGCGGCGGATGTCGGCGAAGAGCGCGCGGTCGGGGCGAGCGAAGTACTGGGGGTCCTCGGCGAGTCGCTCCATCGTCTGTTCGCACTCGCACAGCACCGAGCGGCGGTACTCGAGCTGCAGCGTACGGTCGGCGTAGGGGTCGATCAGGTCCTTGATCGAGCGATAGATCGCTCGAGAGTATTGATACATACAAGAGCGCAGTTGAGCGGCGTGATCGTCCATGGGGGATCTTCGACTCTCCTCGATCGCTCGTGCTGGGCGGGAAAAAGAGTGAAGCACGGGTTCGCTCGCCAGAGTGTAGCGGCTTTGGGCCGCTGTTACAAAGTCAGGCCCTCCGTCGCCATATTCGACAACGAGCGCTCAGGGCACCACGCGGCGGACCGTTGCCGTGCGCGCCACCTCGCGAGCGGGCTCGAGCGCGCTCGTCGCCTCGGCCTCGGACCCGTAGACGCCGCTGAAGACGACCCAGTAGCCGGGGTGCAGGCTCGCGTACAGCGACGAGTCGAGGACACCGACCTGCGCGAGGCCCTTCCTCCTGGCCTGCCTCGCGCGCGCGACCGCCGCCGGTCGCCCCGTCGTCTGCGGCACCGACGCGAGGACGACGGTCCACCCGTCCTCTCCCGCAGGCCAGTCCTCGGCGTTCCCGCGCGGCTCCTCCGAGGGGGACGGAAGGGTGCTCGTCGTCGGGACCGTCGCGAAGTCCCCCGTCGCGGTCGAGATGGCGGCACGGTCGGGATCGGGGTCGCTCGCTGCGACGGCGACCGCGGCTCCGGCGAGCGCGACGACGAGGGCGACCGCGGAGCGGCGCTGCCAGCCTTTTCCCCGAACTCTCGTGGCCCCGATGCCTGCGACAGGCAGTCGCTCACCGCAGGCGAGGCAGTACTCCTGGCCGGGCTCGACCGCGGCGGAGCAGCGTGGGCAGGAGGTCATGGCGCGGCCGCTTCGCCGCGTGCGGCGCGGCCGGCGGGCCTGCCGCAGGTTGCGCAGAACCGGGCTCCGAGGAGCAGGGGCGCCCCGCACGCGCAGACCGCGGCGACCCCTCCGCGGATCGCGACGCTCCCGTCGAGCAGCGCGTCGATCTCCTGCACGCGAGCCTCGACGGCGACGAGCTCGGCGCACCGCTCGACCACGAGGCCGGCGTCGAAACGGTCGCGCTTGTACATCTCGAGCGCGAGCCCCCCGAGGTCCCGCAGCCGGTCCTCGCGGAAGGTGACGAGCGCCTTGCGCTCGCGCTTGAGATCGCGGGGAGCCGCGCCCTCGTACGCGGGTGCGAGCGACGCGTCCTCCTGTCGGCGCCTGGCCATCGGTCCAATCTAGAGCTGGAAGACGACGGCCCGCTCCTCCGTCATCTCGCGGATCGCGTACGCGGGGCCCTCGCGGGTGTTTCCCGAGTCCTTCACCCCGCCGTACGGCATCTGATCGGCACGGAACGTCGGCGCCTCGTTCACGGTGACCCCGCCGAACTCGAGCTCGCGCGCCGCGCGGAGGGCCGCCTTGACGTCGCGCGTGAAGACGCCCGCCTGGAGCCCGAAGCGGGTGCCGTTCGCGAAGGCGATCGCCTCGTCGAGCGTCTCGTACGGGCCGACCGTGCAAACGGGCCCGAAGACCTCCTCGCAGGAGACCTTCGCCTCCCTCGGCGCCTTCGAGATCACGGTCGGTCGAATCAGCGAACCCTCGAGCGTGCCGCCGGTGAGGATCTCGGCTCCCGCCTCCCGCGCCTCCTCGATCCAGCCCAGCACGCGCTCGCGTTCCGACTCGGCGATCAGCGGCCCGACGTCGGTCGCCTCGTCCGCCGGATCGCCGACGACGAGCGCCTCGACACGAGGGACGAAGGCCTCGACGAAGGCGTCGTAGGCCGGCCGCTCGACGTAGATCCGCTGCACCGAGATGCAGCTCTGGCCCGCGAACGAGAATGCGTTCGCCGCGAGGCGGGCGGCCGCGTCCTCGAGGTCGGCGTCCGCTGCCACGATGACCGGGGTCGCGTTCCCCAGCTCGAGGTTGACGCGCTTCCGAGCCGCGCGCTCGCGGAGCTTCCAGCCGATCGGGACCGAGCCCGTGAAGGTGATGAGCTTCACGCGCTCGTCCTCGACGAGAACGTCGCCGATCTCGCTCGCCGGGCCGCAGACGACATTGAGCCACCCAGGGGGAAGCCCTGCCTCGAGCTCGAGGTCGGCCAGGAGGAGCGCGGAGAGGGGCGTCTGTCCCGCCGGCTTGAGCACGACCGCGCACCCGGCCGCCAGCGCTGGAGCGATCTTGTGCGCCACGAGGTTGAGCGGGAAGTTGAACGGGGAGATCGCGCCGACGATCCCGATCGGGACGCGCAGGCTGAGCCCGAGCTTCCCCTCTCCGGCTGGGGAGGCATCCATCGGCAAGGGGTCGCCCGCGAGCTTGCGGGCCTCGACCGCGGCCATCGTGTACGTCGACACCGCGCGCGAGGCCTCGACGCGGGCGGCCTTCAGCGGCTTGCCGGCCTCGGCGCAGATCGTCCGGGCCACCTCGTCCTGGCGCTCCGAGAGCAGCCCGGCGACTCGGTCGAGGATCGCGGCCCGCTCGTGGGCGGCGAGCGGCTCGCGCATCGCCCCCGCGGCGGCGTCGAGCGCCCGACGCGTCTCGTCCGCGCCGGCGCTCGGGACACGGCCGACCAGCGTGCCGTCGTACGGCGAGCGGACGTCGATCCACGCGCCCGTCTCGACCCACTCCTCTCCGATCAGCAGCTGGCGCTCGGTCGCGGTCGTGGCCACGCGGTGAGTGTAGTCCCGCGAGGCGAGGCCGAAGCGCCGCGCTCTATGCTGTTGGCTGATGGCTGACGCCTACATCGTCGACGCCGTCCGCTCGCCGATCGGGAGGCGGAACGGCTCGCTCTCCGAGATCCGCTCCGAGGAGCTCGCCGCGCAGGTCATGAACGGCCTCGTCGACCGTCTCGACGTGGACCCCGGCGAGATCGAAGACGTCCAGATGGGGTGCGTCACGCAAGTCGGGGAGCAGGCGCTCAACGTCGGGCGCCAGGCGGTGCTCGTGGCGGGCTGGCCGGAGACGGTCGCGGCCTCGACGGTCGACCGGCAGTGCGGATCGTCGTTGCAGGCGGCCTTCAACGGCGCCGCCGCGGTCCAGGCGGGCCACCTCGACCTCGTCGTGGCCGCGGGCGTCGAGCACATGACGCGCGTGCCGATGGGCTCCAACCTCGGCGACGCCGGGTGGGGGGCGGTCAACGAGAAGATCGGCGAGCGCTGGCCCATCGTCCCGCAGGGGATCTCCGCCGAGGTCATCGCCGAGGAGTGGAACCTCTCGCGCGAGGAGCTCGACGAGTACTCGCTCGAGTCGCACCGGCGCGCCGTCGCCGCGATCGACGAGGGGCGCTTCGCGCACGAGATCGTGCCGGTGGAGGTCCACGCTGCCGGGGCCGCCGTCCTCTTCGCGGTCGACGAGACGCCGCGCCGCGACACCTCGCTCGAGAAGCTCGCGTCGCTGCAGCCAGCCTTCAAGCCCGACGGCGTCGTCACGGCCGGGAACTCGAGCTCGATCGTCGACGGCTCCGCTGCGATGTTGCTCGCGAGCGGCGAGGCGGTCGAACGGCTCGATCTCGAGCCGCGTGCGCGATTCGTCTCCTTCGGGCTCTCAGGAGTCGACCCGTACCGGATGCTGCACGGGAACCCCGAGGCGTGCGCGAAGGCGCTTGCGAAGGCAGGGCTCACGTGGGACGACGTCTCGGTCATCGAGGTGAACGAGGCGTTTGCCTCGGTCGTGCTCCAGTTCCTCGCAGACACCGGGCTGCACGAGCGCTGGGAGGCCCGGGACGTCAACCCCAACGGAGGCGGCATCTCCCTCGGCCATCCCCTCGGCGCGACCGGTGCTCGGATCACGGCGACGCTCGTGAGCGAGCTCCACCGACGTGAAGCTCGGTACGGGATCGCGTCGATGTGCATCGGCCAGGGGCAGGCGATCGCGGGCATCGTCGAGCGCCTCTGACACGCGCGCGCTCCATCAGCGCACCTGATCGATACGCACGAAACCCCGAGTGGTGCTGATCTAACCAGTGGGCGACAATGGAGTCATGTTCGGCATCGTCCTCATCGCCGCCCTGCTCGTGATCGCCGTGCTGGCGCCGTTCCGCGGTTCCGACTCGCGCATCGACGACGTCGCACGGCGCCGGCTCGGGCACTGACGAGCATCCTTCCGCGCGCCCGGCTAGGATCGCGCGTCGTGGCGTCCCCAGGGATCCAGCGCATCGGCGTCGTCGGTCTCGGCGCGATGGGCGCCGGCATCGCGCAGCTCGGGATCGAGGCCGGCTACGACGTCGTCGGCCGAGAGGTCACGAGCGACCTCGGCCAGAAGGCGCAGGAGCGGATCGCGCACTTCCTCCAGCGGAAGGTCGACAAGGAGCAACTGTCCGCGGGCGACCGCGGTGCGGCGCTCGAGCGGCTGTCGCTGACGACGGAGCTCGCGGCGCTCGCCGAGTGCGACCTCGTGATCGAGGCGATCGTCGAGGAGCTCGACGCCAAGCTCGCCCTCTTCGCGGAGCTCGAGGGAATCGTCCGTGGCGACGCGATCCTCGCGACCAACACCTCGGCGCTCTCCGTCACCGAGATCGCGTCCGCGCTCGAGACCCCCGAGCGCGTCGTGGGAATGCACTTCTTCAACCCCGCGCCGCTGATGCCGCTCGTCGAGATCGTGCGGGCGGAGCTCTCCTCGGACGACGCCGTCGAGGCGGCCTTCGCCGTGGGTGAGCGGCTGGGCAAGAGGCCGATCCGCTGCCACGACACCCCGGGCTTCGTCGTCAACCGCCTCCTCATCCCGCTCCTGAACGACTGCCTGCGCGTCCTCGACGAGGCTCGCGTGTCCCCCGAGGATCTCGACACCGCCATGACCGCGGGCGCGGGTTGGCCGATGGGGCCGTGCACCCTCGTCGACCTCGTGGGGATCGACGTCCACGTGCACGCATCGGAGGCGCTGTACGAGAAGTTGCGCGAGCCGCGCATGGCGCCGCCGCCGCGCATCGTCGCGATGCGGAACGCCGGCCTGCTCGGGCGGAAGAGCGGCCGCGGCTTCTACTCGTACGACTAGCTCGTCCCGGCGAAGATCCGCCTGAGGGCGGCAGCGTCCTCGGGCTGGCAGTAGACGTGCACGCGATCGCCGGGTGCGAGCGTCGTCTCCGGCCCGAATGCCTGCGGGCGCCCGCCCCGGACGAGCACGCCGACCCGGGCGCGATCCCCGAGCGGCAGCTCTCGCAACGCGCGTCCGTTGGCGAAGGCGTCGTCACGGACGACGTACTCGAGCACCTCGGCGAGGTCGTGGTCGACCGCACGAAACGGGAGCCCGAGCCGCTTCGCGACATGTGGGACGGACGCGCCCTGGACGACGACGGAGAAGAGCACGACGACGAAGACGATGCCGTAGATCCGCTCCGAGTCCTCGACCTCGCCGAGGACGGCCAGCGCGCCGAGCAGGATCGGGACCGCGCCCTTGAGACCGCCCCAGACGACGAAGAGCTTCTCGCCCCGCGCCATGCGGGCAGGGAGCAGGAGTGGCCCGACCGCGAGCGGCCGGGCGACGAACGCGAGGACGAACGCAAGAACGAGCCCCTGGCCCCAGATCCCCGCGTCGTCGAGTCCGGTGAAACCGACCGACAGCCCGAGCGCTGCGAAGGCGGCGATCTCCGCGAGCGCGGCGAGCGAGGAGTGGAACGCCTCGATCTCGCCCTTGCGCGGGATCGCGACGTCGCCGAGGAGCACGCCCGCTACGAACACTGCGAGGAACCCGGAGCCGTGGGCGACCGACGCGATCCCGTACACGATCCCGGCGCACGCGAGCACGCGCAGGGGGTAGAGCGTCGGGCTCGGCAGGTGCACCCGGCGGAGCAGGGGGAGGAGCAGCATCGCGCCCGTGACCCCGACGGCCAGCCCGACAGTCATCTCGAGTAGGAACTCCGAGACGACGATCGAGAAGCTGCCGTCGTCCTCGTGCGCGAGCTCGATCAACCCGATCATCAGCGCGATCCCCACGGGGTCGTTCGTGCCCGCCTCCCCCTCGAGGACGGTGCCGGCCCGCCCGCGCAGCTCGCGGCCGCCCAGCACCGAGAACGTCACCGCCGGGTCGGTCGGCGCGATCGCGGCGCCGACGAGCCCCGAGACGATCCAGGGGAACCCGAGCACGTAGTGGGCTGCGAGCGTCACCACGCCCGCGGTCGCGAAGGTCCCGACCACCCCGAGGGCGAGGATCGGCGCGAGCGAGCGGCGGAAGCGCGCGCGGCCGATGTGCGATCCGCCGTCGAAGAGGATGACGACCAGCGCCACCACCGCGATGCGCTCCACCTCCTTGATCGTCAGCGCGTCGCCCAGCGGCTCGATCGCCGATGCGAGCACGGCGGTGATCGCGAGGAAGATCGCGGCGTTCGGGAGCGACACGCGGGCCGCCAGCCGGGTCCCGAGCACGGCCAGGAGCAGCCCGGCCGAGACGAGCAGGACGACGAGCCCGAAGTCCGCGATCTCGTCCATGAGACGTGGAATCTACGGCCGCGGGCACGCGTCCGTGCTTACAGTCTCCTTACCGCGTTCTCACCCCGAACCCACGCCCTTTCTCGATACTTCCGTAGGGCAATGCGGGCGCTCATCGTCTTCCTGTGCGCGATCGCCGCGACGGTCGCCGTCGTCGCTTCGGCGGCTGCCGCCGCGCGTGACAACGGCCAGTTCTCGCTCGAGCGGGGCCGCGGCTCGGCGGCGCTCGAGTTGCGCGGGGTCGTGCTCGGCCGGCTCACGACCGGCACGCTGCGCGTGACCGACCTGACACCACGCGACCGGTTCGTGCCGACCGTCTCGGGGCGGAAGGTCACCGCCAGCCGGATCGGCCCCAAGACGACGCTCTACCGCGGCGCGGGCATCCGGTTCAAGGTTCTGGGGGGCCGCTATCGCATCGTCCTCCGCGGCGCCGGCATGTCCGTGTCCGCCGTCGGTGTGGGGGACGTCGTGCTCGACGGCGACCCGCGCTGGCTCGGCGACGACATCGGCGTCTTCTCGTTGGAAGGGGTGGACTGCGTGATGGAGTCGGAGCTCTGCCTGCCGGTGCCGACCGAGTCGACGCGATACGAGCTCGGCTCCGACGAGTCGACGACCGGGAAGGGCGCCAGATGACGCAGCAGCACTCGATCCTGGTTGTCGAAGACGAGACATCGATCGCGTCCTTCGTCTCCGCGTACCTCCGCAACGCCGGCTACGAGGTACGTGCAGCGGCATCCGCAAAGGCGGCGCTCGTCGACCTCGCGAGCGAGATGCCCTCGCTGGTCGTGCTCGACCTCAACCTCCCGGACGGCGACGGCGTCGAGCTCTGCCGGCGCATCCGCAAGAGCTCGGACGTGCCGATCCTGATGCTCACCGCGCGCGACGAGGACGTCGACAAGATCATCGGCCTCGAGGTCGGCGCGGACGACTACATGACGAAGCCGTTCAACCCGCGAGAGCTGGTCGCCCGCGTCAAGAGTGTCCTCCGGCGCGCGTCTCCGGAGCGGCGGCGGAGCGAGACGGAGGAGCTCCGGCACGGAGAGCTCGTGATCAACTCGGGCAAGCGCGAGGTGTACGTCGGCGACGAGGAGATCCGGCTCGCGCCGAAGGAGTTCGACCTCCTCTGGGAGCTGCTCGACCACCGCGGGATCGTCCTCACGCGCGACCAGCTGCTCGAGCGCGTGTGGGGTTACACGTTCGCGGGCGACACGCGCACGGTGGACGTACACGTGCGCCAGATCAGGCGCAAGCTCGGC
>DASSCD010000174.1:0-5036 GCA_035698005.1 Gaiellaceae bacterium
GGTCTCGATCGGCCCGTACGTCCTCTCGGGCGGCGAGATCCCGGCGCTCGCGCTCGTCGACGCGATCGCGCGCCGCCTCCCTGGAGCCCTCGCGGAGGGGTCGGGCGAGCACGAGAGCTTCTCGGCCGCGTTCGACGGCGGTCTCGAGTACCCCCACTACACGCGCCCCGCGGAGTTCCGTGGCTGGGCCGTCCCCGAGATCCTCCTCTCGGGCGACCATGGCCGCATCGACGCGTGGCGCCGCGAGCGCGTCCGGAGCGCGACGTGAGCGAGCTCGACGAGCGCGAGCGGCCGCCGGTCGACACCGACCCGGCCGAGGCGGACGGGCGGCGCCCCGAGGCCGGGTGGCCGGGCGACGGGGAACCCGAGTCGCACGAGCCCCCGCCCCCCGCGCCGCCCTTCTCGTGGCCCGTCGCACCGGCCGAGCCGCCGCAGCCGGAGCACGAGTTCCACCATCCGCTCGACCGCGTCACCGGCCGCCTCCCGCGCCGGGCGCGGATCATCGTCGACTGGGTCCTCACGATCGTCGGCGCCGTCGCGATCGTGCTGGCGATCAAGGCTTGGGTCGTGAACCCGTACCGCATCCCCTCGTCGTCGATGGAGCCCACGCTCCACTGCGCGCGGCCGGCGCAGGGCTGCGAGGCGAGGTTCTCGGACCGCGTGCTCGCGAACCGCTTCATCTACCACTTCTCCGATCCCGCCCGCGGTGACGTGGTCGTGTTCGAGACCCCGCCCGAGGCGCGTGCGAAGTGCGGCGCGGGCGGGACATTTGTGAAGCGGATCATCGGCCTCCCCGGCGAGGAGGTACAGATCCGGCTCCGGCAGGGTGCGGAGTTCGTCTACATCGACGGGCGCCGGCTGGACGAGCCCTACGTCGAGCACGACCGCCGCGGCATCGGTCCCGAGGAGAGCTTCAATGTGCCCCGGAACAGCTACTTCGTGATGGGGGACAACCGCTCGCAGTCGTGCGACTCGCGCGTGTGGGGCTCGGTCCCGGACGACAACCTCATCGGCAAGGTCTTCATGACCTACTGGCCACCGCAGCGGATCTCTTTTCGCTGAGTTCTCCGCGCGAAGACCCTGAAGCGCGGGGCAGCTTCGCTGCCGCGGTCGCTACGTGTCTCCCGACGCGCGAGCGCGAGTCTCGCGCGCGCGAAGACCCCTGAAGCGCGGCAGCGCCCCCGGCGCAGTCGTCCCGTGCCTGACGAACCGCCTCGCGCGTTTCGCTACCATGCCCTCCGGCCTTCGGGCCGTCCTTTCCGATGAACCCGACGATCGAGAGCCTCGAGCAGCGCCAGCTGCGCACGGACCTGCCCCAGTTCAAGGCGGGCGACACGCTGCGCGTGCACTTCAAGGTCATCGAGGGCAACCGCCAGCGGATCCAGGTGTTCGAGGGGATCTGCATCAAGCGCCAGGGATCCGGCTTCCGCGAGACCTTCACCGTCCGCAAGCAGTCCTTCGGGGTCGGGGTCGAGCGCACATTCCCGCTCCACTCGCCGAAGATCGAGAAGCTGGAGGTCGCGGCGATCGGTGACGTCCGGCGCGCGAAGCTCTACTACTTGCGCAAGAGAGTCGGGAAGAAGGCTCGCGTCCGCGAGCTCCGGCAGGGCTAGCGACTATCCTCGCCGCGTGGCTCGGTCATCCGGCCAGCGGCTCCTCGCGCACGACCGCCGCCTCGGCGTCCGCCGGGTCGCGGGCGCGGACGAGGCGGGGCGGGGGTCGCTCGCAGGCCCGCTCGTCGTCGCCGGGGTTCTCCTCGACTACGAGCTCCTGCGTGGCGCGCGCGTCCGTCGGCTGGCCACGCTGAACGACTCGAAGCAGGTCGCGCCGCCCGACCGCGAGGAGCTCTACGACGCGGTGGTCACCTCCGCGTCGGCGATCAGCGTGCGCATCGTCCCGGTGGGCGCGATCGACCGCAACGGTCTGCACCGCTCGAACCTCGCCGCCTTGCGGTCCGTGCTCCACGACCTCCACCCTCCGGCGGACGCCTGCCTCGTCGACGGGTTTCGCCTGGGCCCCTCGGCGCCCCCGCATCGCGCGATCGTGGACGGGGATGCGCGGAGCGCCGCGATCGCCGCTGCCTCCATCGTCGCGAAGGTCACGCGCGACCGCGTCATGCGCCGCCTCGACGCGCTCTACCCGCGGTACGGCTTCGTCTCGCACGTCGGCTACATCACGCCTGGGCACTCGCGTGCCGTCCGCACGTTCGGCCCGTGCGTGCTCCACCGCCGGTCGTTCCAGGCCCGCTGCTACGAGGACGACCCCGGCGAGGAAATCGTGCCGGTCGACCGCGCCGCGTGAACCGCGGCGAGCGTCGCGCTCTTCGCCACTATCGACTTCGCGGATACCGGCTCGTCGAGGCGAACGCGCGCGCGGGCTCCTACGAGCTCGACCTCGTCCTCCGCCGGGGGCGGACGCTCCTCGTCGTCGAGGTGAAGGAGAAGCGCGGGCGCGCGTTCGGAGATCCGCTCGAGATGGTCGACGAGGAGAAGGCGCGGCGGGTGCACGCCGCCGCCGCGTCGTGGCGCGCGCGGCATCCCGAGCTCGCGAGCCTCGAGCTGTCGGTCGAGGCCGCGGGGGTCCGCGGACCCCGGGTCGAGCGGGTGCCGCTCGGGTAGGACCTCGTCGTGCGCCGTCGAAACCCGGCGGCATGGCGTCGACGCAGGCCGCGCTCTACCGCGACCTCTCGCAGGGCCTGCAGCTCTCGTGGTCGGAAGCCGAGCTCCCGGAGCGCGAGCGGACGAAGCACGTCCACCGCCTGCACCCGTACCTCGGCAAGTTCGTCCCCCAGCTCGTCGAGGCGCTCCTCGACCGCTACGTGCGCTCGGGCGGGCGCGTCCTCGACCCTTTCGCCGGCTCGGGGACGACCCTCGTGCAGGCGCTCGAGTCCGGCCGGGACGCGGTCGGGATCGACGTCGCCGCCTTCAACTGCCTGCTCATGCGCGTGAAGACGCGGCGCTACGACGCGTTCCTGCTCGAGAAGGAGCTGCGGGAAGTGCTTTCGCGCCGCGGGAGGTCGAGCGACAGGCCGCGCGGCTTCGTCCGGGAGTGGTACGCGCCCAGGGCGGCGGCGGAGCTCCTGCATCTCCGGTCACTCCTCGAGGAGTACGAGCACGCCGACGTGCTCCGGGTCGTCCTCGCGCGGGCCGCGCGCTCGGCGCGGCTGACGACGCACTTCGACCTCGACTTCCCCCGCGCGCCACAGCGCGGTCCGTACTGGTGCCACAAGCACCGCCGGACGTGTCGGCCCGTCGAGGAGGCCGACAAGTTCGTCGCGCGCTACCTCATCGACACGCTCGAGCGGCTGAAGGAGTTCCAGCGCGTCCGTTCGCGACGCCGCGCGGCGGAGGTCCACCACAGCGACGCGCGCGAGCTCGAGCTCGACGGGCCCTTCGACGGCGTGGTCACCTCGCCGCCGTATCCGGGGCTGATCGACTACCACGAGCAGCACCGGTACGCATACGAGCTGCTCGGCCTCGACGATCGTCGCGACCTCGAGCTCGGCGCCGCTCAGCGCGGGACGAGCCGCGCGGCGCTCGCCGAGTACGCCACGGGGATCTCCGCCGTCCTTCGCCGCTGCGCGAGCTCCCTCGCCCCCGGAGCGCCGGTCGTCGTCGTCGTCAACGACCGTCGCGACCTCTACCCAGGGATCCTCGAGGCGAGCGGGCTCGCCCTCGTCGACCGGCTCGAGCGCCACGTGAACCGCCGTACGGGCAGGCGCGCGGGCGAGTACTACGAGTCCGTGTTCGTTGCCGTAAGGGATGCGTAAGAAAGACGTGAGGCCCGGCAGGAGCCGCGCGCAACCGCCAGTAGCCTGGCCGCAGGTCAATCGGAAAGGGGAAATGGACATGCGAAAGCGCTTGCATCGGCCCTCGCCGGCCATGATCGTCGCCTGCATCGCGCTCCTCGTCGCCCTCGGCGGGACGAGCGTCGCGGCGGTCACCCAGCTCGCCCGGAACAGCGTCGGGCCGAGACAGCTCCAGTTCGGCGCCGTGACGAACCCGAAGATCCGAAACAACGCGGTGACCTCCGCCAAGGTGCGCAACCGCTCGCTCCTCCGCGCGGACTTCGCGCCAGGGCAGCTCCCGGCCGGCCCGACCGGCCCCCAGGGACCTGCGGGGCCTGCAGGCCCGGCCGGCGCCGCCGGCCCGGCGGGCGTGGTCGGCGCAATCACGGTCCGCTCACAGTCGGTGGTCATCCCGGGAGGCACCGCCGAGAACGCCGCTGTGAACACCGCCCGCGTGACCTCGCTCTGCAGCGGGAACGAGCGCGCGATCTCCGGCGGCACGTCGTGGAGTGACGACGACGCCAATCTCGAGCTCTACACGAGCGAGCTCGAGCCGCAGCTGAATCCGCAGAACCAGGTCGTCGGGTTCCTGGGCGTGGGGGCGAACGACAGCGGTCAGGCGAGCACGTTCACCGTGCACGCGCTCTGCTACGGGCCGTAGCGCAGAAGTAGCTCTTTCGGCGCGAAGGCGGTCACCATCGGTGATCGCCTTCGCGCCATCGTCACTGCGTGCTCGCTCGCGCGCTCACGCAGGCCCTCGTCGGCCTCGAGCCGCGCCGCGTCGAGGTCGAGGCGCATCTGCAGCCGGGCATCCCCGGCTTCGCGATCGTCGGGCTCGCCGACCGCGCGTGCCAGGAGGCGAAGCACCGCGTGCGAAGCGGCGTGGTCTCCGCCGCGCTCGAGTGGCCGCTGAACCGCAGGATCACCGTGAACCTCGCGCCCGCCGCGCTGCGCAAGGAAGGATCAGGGTTCGACCTCCCGATCTCGCTGGCCGTCCTCGCGGCCACACGGCAGCTCCCACCGGAGCGCCTCGCCCAGCACGCTGCGGTCGGTGAGCTCGCACTCGACGGGCGCATCCGCCCCGTCGCGGGCTCCCTGGCGGTCGCGGAGGGGGCGCGTCGTGCCGGGGTCGAGCAGGTCGTGTGCGCGGCGGAGTCCGCGGCGGAGATCGCGCTCGCGGGTGTTCGGCCCATCCCGGTGCGCGACCTCGCGGAGGCCGTCGCCTACCTTCGCGGCGAGATCGACGCCC
>DASSCD010000175.1:0-6569 GCA_035698005.1 Gaiellaceae bacterium
CGACGTGCGGCCGCCGGACACGTACGGGTTCTCGATCGGGTTGAGATCCAGCGCGCGCCCGTACGCGTGCTCCGACCAGCGGCGCGTGCCCTCGACGTAGCGGCAGTTGAACGCCGAGGTGTTGTCCGCCTCGATCGAGCGAAAATCGCTGGCGCCGTACGCGTCGACCGGAACCATGCGGCGCACGCGAAAGCCGGCCTCGTAGACACGCCGGAACACGGCGACGACCTCCCGCGCGACGTCCCGGTGCACCACGAGCCTCCCCGTCCGCACGCTTCCGTCGAACCCGCGGTGCGAGAGGCGCAGGAGCCGGAGCTCGCCGAGCGCGACCGGGCACCCCGGCCGCCACGAGACCCCGGTCATGCGCTTCGCCTGCGCCGCGTCGATGCGCAAGATCGTCCCGCGGAACGACGTCGTCTGGGCAGCCGCTCCGGTCGTCGAGACGAGCGCCGCGGTTGCGAGGACGAGCGCGAATGCCTTCACGAAGTCGGGGCGGGCAGACTCGAACTGCCGGCCTCTGCGTCCCAAACGCAGCGCTCTACCAGGCTGAGCTACGCCCCGTGCGCGACAGTGTAGGCGGCTAGCCTGCCGACGATGGTCGACGCCCCCACCCTGCTCCCGGAGGGGCGTACCGACGATCGCACACGCCTCGGCTACGCGATGGTCGCCACCGCGGCCACGCTGTTCGCGGTGAACGGGAGCGTGTCGAAGGTCGTCCTCGACTCGGGGTTCTCGTCGCTCGAGCTGGCGCAGATCCGCGCGACATGCGCCGCCCTCGGGCTGCTTGCGTTCCTGCTCGCGTTCTCGAGGGCGAGCCTCAGGATCGGCCGCCGTGAGCTCGCCTTCCTCGCCGCGTTCGGGATCGTGGGCGTGGCGCTCGTCCAGTGGCTGTACTTCGTCGCCATCCACAACCTCCCGGTCGGCGTCGCGCTCCTCATCGAGTTCACCGCGCCGCTCTTCGTCGCGCTCTTCGCGCGCTTCGTCTACCGGGAGCACATTCGCCGACGCATCTGGGTCGCGGTCGTGCTCTGCATCGCGGGCCTCGCGGTCGTGGTCGAGATCTGGGCGGGCGTGGCCTTCAGCACGGTCGGCGTCACCGCCGCGCTCGGCGGCGCACTCGGGCTGACCGCGTACCTGCTGATGGCCGAGCGCGAGCGCCGCCACCGCGATCCCGTCTCGCTCTCGTTCTACGGCTTCCTCTTCGCTGCGGCCCTGTGGGCCGTCGTGCAGCCTCTCTGGGAGTTCCCGTGGGACGTGCTCGCCGACTCGGTCTCGCTGCAGGGGAACCTCTCGGAGCATTCCGCGCCGGTCTGGGCGCTCGTCGGCTTCATCGTCGTCGTCGGGACGATGGTCACGTTCTCCTTGCTCACGGGCGCGCTCCGCCATCTGAGCGCGACGCGCGCCTCGATCGTCGCGACGCTCGAGCCCGTCGTCGCCACCGCCGTCGCCTGGGCCTGGCTGGGCGAGAGCTTCGGAGCCGCGCAGCTCGTCGGAGGCTGCGTCGTGATCGCCGGCATCCTCCTGGCGCAGTCCGCGCGCTGAGCTCCTGCCGTGCGCAAGACCGGGATCCGCGAGCGCGGATCCCGGTCGCGCAAAGATCCCTGAAGCGCGGCCGCTACGCGGCCGCGGTGTTTGCCTCGAGTACCCTGTCGCGATGGTTCGGCGGGTTCTCCTGGCCTCTCCGCGCGGCTATTGCGCCGGGGTCGAGCGCGCCGTCGAGACCGTCGAGCGCGCGCTCGAGCACTACGGGGCGCCCGTGTACGTGCGCAAGCAGATCGTCCACAACATCCACGTCGTCCGAGACCTCGAGGCCCGCGGGGCGATCTTCGTCGAGGAGGAGACCGAGGTGCCCGCCGGCGCGACGGTCGTCTACTCGGCGCACGGCGTCGCCCCGAGCGTGTTCGAGAACTCCGCCCGGCTCGCGCACGACGTCATCGACGCCGTGTGCCCACTGGTCACCAAGGTGCACGTGCAGGCGCGCCGCTACGCCGACGAGGGATACACCGTCGTGCTGATCGGCCACGCCGGGCACGAGGAGGTCGTCGGGACCATGGGCGAAGCGCCCGAGGCGACCGTCCTCGTCCAGACCGTCGAGGAGGCCGAGGCGCTCGAGCTCCCGCCCGACGCGAGGCTCGCGTACGTCACGCAGACGACGCTCTCCGTAGACGAGACGGGCGAGATCATCACCGCGCTCCGCCGCCGCTTCCCGGAGATCCGCGCTCCGCGCAAGGAGGACATCTGCTACGCGACCTCCAACCGCCAGTGGGCGGTGAAGGAGATGCTCCCCGAGATCGACCTACTCCTCGTGATCGGCTCGCGCAACTCGTCCAACTCGAACCGCCTCGTCGAGACGGCGCGTGCGGCGGGCACGGACGCGTACCTGATCGACGACGAGGGCGAGATCGACGAGGCCTGGCTGGACGGCGCGGAGACGGTCGGCATCACCTCGGGCGCGTCCGCGCCCGAGAAGCTCGTCAACCGTGTCTGCGACTGGTTCCGCGAGCGCGGCGTGGACGACATCGAGGCCTACCGGCTCGTCGAGGAGGACGTCACCTTCCGGCTGCCGGTCGAGCTCCGCCGGGAGCTCGAGCTCGCCGCGCGGGGTTGATGCGCGCCGCGACCGTGCTGAGCCTCGCGGCCGCTCTCGCCGTGGGAGTCGTCGCCGGCTGGCTCGCCGCCCGCGGGACCGCGTCGTCGGAGACGGTCACGGAGACTGCGACGGCCGCCGTCCCTGCTGCCCAGGGCCTTCCTGCCCCGGTCGAGACGACGCGCGCGGCGCTCCTCGCTGCCGCCGAGTCGGGCGACTACGAGGAGCTGCGCCCGCTCGTGCCCGCGAGCCTCCGGTACACGTTCGGAAGCCCCGTCGAGGGCGGCGCGATCGCGTACTGGCAGGAGCTCGAGCGGACGAGCGACGCGCGGCCGCTCGAGACGCTCGCCGAGATACTGCGCCTGCCGTACGTCCTCTCGCGCGGCCTCTACGTCTGGCCGTGGGCGTACACGATCGAGAGCGCCGCCGATCTCTCGGCGCACGAGCGTGAGCTCCTCGGTCCGCTCGGGGCGTTCTCGACGCTGTTCCCGGCCGGGAGTGGCTACCTGGGCTGGCGCGCGGGGATCGAGCCGGACGGCGACTGGGCGTTCTTCGTCGCCGGGGACTAGCTCTTCGCGATCGAGACCTCCGCGCCCGCAGCCTCGACGGAGACGGCGAGCGTCTCGCGCGCGATCCACTCCTCGTGCGCGAGGAGGTCTGCGTCCCGCTCCGGGATCGTCAGCCGGATGCGGTCGCTGAGCTCGAGGCCCGTCTCCTTGCGCTTGGTGTTGACCGCGTGCACGAGCTCGTAGACGCGGCCCTCGCGCTCGAGCTCGTCGTCCAGGTGGAGGTCGAGCGCGACGGTCAGCCCGTCAGACGCCGCGACCGACCAGCCCTCCTTGCCGTGCCGCTCGACGAGCACCTCGTCCGGGCGGAGCTCGTGACCGGCCGCGCGGAAGCTCCCGCCCGCGAGCTCCTCGAACTCGCCCGACTCGAGCGCAGCCCTCACCTTCGGGAGCTCGGCGCCGAGCTTCGGCCCCAGCAGGCGGAGATTCGGCTTCACGCGGAGCTCGCTCGCCTGGACGTCGCCGAACGTGACGTCCTTCACGCGGAGCTCCTCGGCGATCTCGCCCGCGTGCCCTGCCGCGAGCGGCGCGCCGGCGACGACGAGCGCCCGGAGCGGCTGCCGCAGCTTCACGCCGGCCGAGGAACGTGCCTGGCGCCCGAGCTCGACGACCCGGCGCAGCTCGGCCACCTCCTCGAGGAGGGCCGAGTCCGCCCCGGGAACCTCGGGCCAGCCGGACAGGTGCACCGACTCCGCGGCGTCGTCGACCGGTGCCGTGAGCACGCGCCAGAGGTGATCGGTGAGGAACGGCATCAGCGGCGAGACGACCCGGAGCCCCTGTACGAGCGCGTACCAGAGCACGCCGAACGCCGTCTCGTCCCCGTCCCAGAACCGTCGCCTCGACCGCCGGATGTACCAGTTGGAGACGTCGTCGACGAAGGACTCGTAGGCGCGGACGACGCTCGGGCTGGCCCAGCTCTCGTAGCCCGCCTCGGCCTCCGCGACGAGCGCGTGCGTCCGCTCGACCAGCCACCGGTCGAGCGGCAGGAGCTCTCCGCTCGGGCCGCCCGCGAGCTCGGTCGGCGCAGGCTGCCAGGACTCCAGCGAGGCGTAGTCGACGAGGAACTTCGCGGAGTGCCAGAGGGTCAGCAGCCAGCGCTGGATCTCGTGCGCCGGCCCGAAGCCGAACTTCATGTTGCGGTCGGACGGCTGGGAGGCGCACTGCCAGCGGATGACGTCCGCGCCCATGCGGGTGAACGCATCCTGGGCGTCGATCATGTTGCCCCACGAGCCGTGCATCTCCCGCCCGTGCTCGTCGAGCATCTTCTCGTAGCCCAGGACCTTGCGGAACGGGGCGCGGCCGACGAGCGCCACGGACATGAAGAGCTGCGAGTAGAACCAGAGCCGGATCTGCTCGCGCATCTCCGAGACCCAGTCCGCCGGGAACCACTCCTCCCAGTACGCGTGATCCGGGAGGTCCGCCGTCGTCAGTCCTCGGGCTGCGCCCGTCGCATAGCCCTGCGGGACGTGCTCGGGGCTCTCCCAGCCGAGCGTCGAGAACGGGACGATCCCCGCGTCGAGCCAGACGTCGCCGACCTCAGGGATCCGGCGCACCGACTCGTCGCACTGCGGACAGCGAATGGGCACCTCGTCGATCCACGGCCGGCGCAGCTCCTCGAGCTGGTCGAGGCCCGAGAGCGCGAGCTCCTCGAGCTCCGCCCGCGACCCGATGACCGTGACGTGACCGCTGCCGCATTCGTAGATCGGCAGCGGGAGACCGTAGTAGCGCCGGCGCGAGATGTTCCAGTCGCCCATGTTCCGCAGCCAGTCGTCCATGCGCTTGCCCATGTACTCCGGCGTCCACTCGACGGTCGCGTTCGCGTCGAGCAGCGGCTGACGGAGCTCGTCGACGGAGATCATCCAGTCGTCCGTCACGCGCCAGATGAGCGGCGTGTCGCAGCGCCAGCAGTGCGGGTAGCGGTGCAAATAGGTGCCCGCCTCGAGCAGCACGCCCTTCTCGGCCAGCCACCCGACGATCTGGTCGGCCGCCTCGGTCGTGGAGAGCCCGTGCAGCCAGCCGTACGAGTCGTAGAAGCGGCCGGACTCGTCCACGGGGCTGAGCACGGGAAGGTCGTGCAGGCGGCCGAGCTCGAAGTCCTCCTGCCCTGCGCCGGGGGCGATGTGCACGATGCCCGAGCCCTCCTCGAGCGAGACCTCGTCCCACGGGATCACGCGGTGCTCGACCTCGTCGGCGGGCCGGAGGTCGTCGAACGGCCCCCGGTAGCGCAGCCCGACGAGCTCCGAGCCCGCGATCCGCCGCACGAACGGCTCGTCGGGGTAGCGGGCGACCGCAACCCACTCGCCGTTCTCCCTGAGGCCGTACTCGGCCTCGGGCCGAACCGCCGCGGCGACGTTCGCCGGGAGCGTCCACGGGGTCGTCGTCCACACGACGAGCGACTCGCCCGGCCGGTCCTCGAGCGGGAGCCGCACGAAGAGCGACGGGTCCGTCTTCTCCTGGTACACGCCCGCCTGCGAGAGCTCGTGCTGCGAGATCGACGTGCCGCAGCGCGGGCACCACTCGGTCGAGCGATGGCCTTTGTACAGGAAGCCTCGCTCGTGCATCTGCTTCAGGAACCGCCAGATGTACTCGATGTTCGTGTCCGAGAACGTGAAGTAGTCGGCGCCCCAGTCCATCCACTGGCCGAGGCGCTTGGAGCCCTTCGTGAGCTCGGTGGCCGACCAGATCACCTTCTCGCGGCAGCGGCGCGCGAACTCCGCGAGCCCGTACTCCTCGATCTCGCGCTTGGAGTTGAGCCCGAGCTCGCGCTCGACGCCGACCTCGATCCAGAGCCCCTGGCAGTCGAAGCCGTTCTGGTAGCGCTGCTCGAACCCGCGCATGGCCTTGTAGCGCTGAAAGACGTCCTTCAGCGTGCGTCCCCACGCCGTGTGGACCGCAAGCGCCTTGTTGGCGGTCACGGGGCCGTCGACGAAGCTGAAGCGCGGGCCGCCGCGGTTCAGCTCACGGAGCTTCTCGAACGTCCGCTCCTCGTCCCAGCGCGCGAGCACCTCGAGCTCGAGGGCGTCGTGATCCGGCTTGTCCGGCAGCGCTGGGAAGATGCCCGCCACGTCGGTCAGTGTAGGAGGTGGCGCTTCAGGGAAGGATCCGGAGCAAAGGCGCGTTAGCCTCTAAGCAACGCTCATACCTCGGAGAAAGGATCAAAAGGTTCAGATGGCAATCGACGTGACAGAGACGACGTTCGAGCAGGAGGTCCTGCAGAGCGACACCCCGGTCCTCGTGGACTTCTGGGCGGAGTGGTGCGGCCCGTGCCACGCCGTCGCCCCCGTGCTCGACAAGATCGTCGAGGAGCAGAACGGCGAGCTCAAGCTCGTCAAGGTCAACATCGACGAGGAGCAGGGCCTCTCGCTCCGGTACGGGGTCATGTCGATCCCCACGATGATCCTGTTCAGGGACGGCGA
>DASSCD010000176.1:0-6702 GCA_035698005.1 Gaiellaceae bacterium
GGGCTTCGTCTACGACCAGGGCGCGGCGATCGGCGAGATCGTCCTCGGCTCGCCGCACGGGCGGCTCCTCGACTTCCGCTTCCGCGGGCGCGCTGCGCACGCCGGCATGGCGCCCGAGGAGGGGCGCTCGGCGGTGGCCGCTGCGGCGCGTGCGATCGCGGACTTCAGGCTCGGGCGAGTCGACGAGGAGACGAGCGCGAACGTGGGGGTGATCACCGGCGGGACGGCACGAAACGTCGTCCCCGAGTGGTGCTCGTTCCAGGCCGAGGTGCGCTCACAGGACGAGCGCAAGGCGACCGAGCTCGTGCGGGAGATGCTCGAGACGGCCGCCTATGCCGCGAGCCTCGCCGACTGCGCGGTCGAGAGCGAAGTTCGCCCGAGCTTCCCGGGCTACCGCTTCCGGCAGAGCGACCCGATCGTCCGCCTGGCCGCCGATGCGCTATCGGCCTGCGGCTTCGAGCCGAGCTACGCGCTCTCCGGGGGCGGCGCCGACGCGAACGTCTTCAACGCCCGCGGGCTCTCGTGCCTCAACCTCGCGAACGGGATGATGGAGATCCACACGCCCGACGAGCACATCGCCGTGGCCGACCTCGAGGCGATGGTCGAGGTCACGCTCGCGCTCGTCGAAAGGGCCGCGGCTACGAGCCCAGCCTGATCGAGCCGTCGTCCGCAAGCGTCCAGTGGGGGTTGTGGGCGATCTCCCACGGATGCCCGTCGGGGTCGAGGAAGACGCCCGAGTAACCGCCCCAGGACGTCTCGGCTCCCGCGCGGCGGATCGTCGCTCCCGCCCGCTCGGCCTCCGCGAGCACGGCATCGACCTCCCCGGGCGAGCGGACGTTGTGCGCCAGGGTGATCCCGCCCCAGCCGCCCGCGTCATCGACGACGCTGTCCTCGGCGAGCTGCGCGCGGTCCCAGAGCGCGACGATCATTCCTCCGGTCTGGAAGAAGACGACGTCCTCCCCGGGCTCGACGCGCGTCGTCCAGCCGAGGCCCTCGTAGAACGCGCGCGACCGGGCGAGGTCGGCGACGCCGAGCGTGATCAGGCTCACCCTCTGCTCCATCAGCTGACCTCTGCGACGAGCTCGAGCGTCGAGAGCTGGCCCTCGTCGAGCACGCGCCAGATCGCGGCCATCGCGTCCTGATAGGCAGGCGAGCTGCGCGCCGCGTCGATCTGCTCCGCGTTCCGCCACCCCTCGGCGAGGCTCACGAACCTGCGCGGGTCCTCGCGGTCACGCATGAGCATGAACTTCACCCCCGGGTACTCGAGCGAGCTGCCGTTCGCGGCCTCCTGCCAGCGCCGCTCGAACTCGCCCTCACGGCCTTTCTTCACGGTCCACACGCCAGACGTGTACACGGGCTCCTCCTCGTCGTCGTCTCCCCATCCATACCACGCGTCGAGAACGAGCCGATACAGTCCGCGCCGCCATGCGGATCGGCGTCGCGAGGGAGATCAAGGCGCAGGAGCACCGGGTCGCGCTGACGCCCGCGGGCGCACGCGAGCTCGTCCAGCGCGGGCACGAAGTGCTCGTGGAGACCAGCGCAGGCGTCGGCAGCGCATTCCCGGACGACGCCTACGCACGCGCGGGCGCGGGGCTCGGCTCGGTCGACGACGTCTGGGAGCGCTCCGACCTGCTGCTGAAGGTGAAGGAGCCCATCGCCGAGGAGTACCCGCGGCTGCGCGAGGGCCTGACGCTCTTCACGTACCTCCACATCGCCGCGGACGAGCCGCTCACGCGCGCGCTCGTCGACTCCGGGATCACGGCGATTGCGTACGAGACCGTCGAGACCGACCGCGGCGCGCTCCCGCTCCTCGCGCCGATGAGCGAGATCGCAGGCCGGCTCGCGCCGCAGGCGGGCGCGCACTACCTGGAGAAGCCGAAGGGCGGACGCGGGATCCTGCTCGGCGGCGTCGCCGGGGTCGCTCCCGGCAAGGTCGTCGTCATCGGCGGCGGGATCGTCGGTTACAACGCCGCGGTCATCGCCATCGGCCTGGGCGCGCAGGTGACAATCCTCGAGCGCTCGGTCGACCGCATGCGCTACCTCGAGCAGATCCTCAGCGGGCGCGTGACGCTCCTCATGTCGTCGAGCCTCCAAGTGGAGGAGTCGGTGAAGGACGCGGACCTCGTCATCGGCGCAGTGCTGATCCCCGGCGCGCTCGCGCCGAAGCTCGTGACGCGCGAGATGCTCGGCGCGATGAAGGACGCGTCGGTGCTCGTCGACGTCGCGATCGACCAGGGCGGCTGCGCCGAGACGTCGCGCCCGACGACGCACGACGACCCCGTCTATACCGTCGACGGCGTCGTCCACTACTGCGTCGCGAACATGCCCGGCGCCGTGCCGATCACCTCGACGCGGGCGCTGACGAACGTCACCCTCCCGTACGTCGAGGAGATCGCGGAGCACGGCGTGCTGGACGCGATCCGCCGCGACCCGGAGCTCGCCCCGGGGGTCAACGTCGTGGGTGGGCGGGTCACGTACGAGGCGGTCGCCGAGGCGCACGGCCTCGACTACACGCCGCTCGACGACGCCCTCGCCGCCGGCGTCGCGTAGCGCAGGTCTACGCGGTCCCGCGCTTCGCCTTGCGGAAGAGGCGGCCTTCGCCCGTGCCGTCGCCGGACGACGGCGTCTCGGGCTTGTCCGGCTTCTTCGGCGTCCGCTCCGTCGGGAAGATCCTGATCACGGCAAAGGTGATCAGCGCCGCCAGGCCGACGACGGCGACGATGTAGACGGCGAGGAGCAGGAGGCCGAGGATCTCGTCCAAAGCCGCCGTAGAATAGCGCCGTGCCCGACCCGCGACGCACGCACGCTCGGACGGCGGACCGCTAGTGCCGCGAGCATGCGTGATCGTCCTCGACGCCGTCGGGGCCGGGGAGTTGCCCGATGCGGCCGAGTACGGGGACGAGGGCTCGAACACGCTGGGCAACGTCGCGACGGCCGTCGGCGGCCTCGATCTCCCGAACCTCGAGGCCCTGGGCCTCGGGAACGTGATGCCGCTCGAGGGCTGCCCGCCGCAGCCGGGGGCACCCGCGGTGGCCGGTCGGCTGCTCGAGCGCTCGAAGGGGAAGGACACGACGACCGGCCACTGGGAGCTGATGGGGATCATCACGCCGACGGCGTTCCCGACCTACCCGCACGGCTTCCCGGACGAGGTCATCGACCCGTTCATGAACCGCACCGGGCGCGGCGTGATCGGCAACAAGCCCGCCTCCGGCACCGAGATCATCCAGGAGCTCGGCGAGGAGCACCAGAAGACGGGCCGCTGGATCGTCTACACCTCGGCCGACTCGGTATTCCAGATCGCCGCGCACGAGGAGACGATCCCGCTCGAGGAGCTCTACGAGGGGTGCCGCGTTGCCCGCGAGATCCTCACCGGGCGCCATGCCGTCGGCCGCGTCATCGCGCGCCCGTTCGTCGGCGAGCCGGGACACTACGAGCGGACGCCGAACCGCCACGACTTCTCCCTCGAGCCGCCGAGGCCGAACTTCCTGTCGGCGCTCCGCGAGGGCGGGAGCACCGTCCACGGCGTCGGCAAGATCAGCGACATCTTCGCCGGGCAGGACATCGACGAGTCGCACCCGACGAAGTCGAACGTCGAGGGCATCAACCAGACCGTGCAGCTCCTCGAGTCGATCGAGTCGGGCTTCGTGTTCGTGAACCTGGTGGAGACGGACATGCTCTGGGGCCACCGCAACGATCCCGTCAACTTCCACCGCTGCCTCCAGGACTTCGACCGCCGCCTCCCCGACATCCTCGAGGCGCTTCGGCCCGGCGACCTGCTGGTCATCAGCTCGGATCACGGCTGCGACCCGACGACCCCGTCGACGGACCACTCGCGCGAGCACGCGCTGCTGCTCGCGTACGCGGCCGGGCGGAACGCGTCGGGCCGCGTCCACGAGGAGGGCGAGTTCGCGGACGTCGGCGCGACGGTGAGCTCGTGGCTCGGCGGCAAGTCCTCCGGCCGGAAGCTGCCGGGCCGCGTCATCGAGCTGTGACGCTGCAGGACGACGACGAGGTCGTCACATC
Source organism: Gaiellaceae bacterium (assembly GCA_035698005.1). GTDB lineage: Bacteria > Actinomycetota > Thermoleophilia > Gaiellales > Gaiellaceae > GMQP-bins7. The sequence goes on from DASSCD010000176.1 coordinate 4,024, forward strand.
CGACACACGTCGCCGCCTGACGCCGCCCCCGAGAGGTCTACGCTGTGGGAGTGGAGCGCAGCGCGTGGACCGACGAGCGCCTCGATGACCTCGCCACGCGACTGGACGCGGGCTTCGCCCGCGTCGATGCGGACATCCGTGAGCTGCGAGCCGCGATCGGCGGACTGCGCTCGACCCTTCTGCGCGTCGGCGGCGGAATCATGATCGGCCTCGTCGGCGTGATCGCCGCGATCTTCGTCAGCCCCACCGGCTGACCATCGCCGCGCCGCTCGGCGAGTAGCCTGCCGAAGAGTGGTCCGCGTCCCGGAGCTGATCGAGCGCACGCGCGACGGCGGCGAGCTGTCCGACGAGGAGATCTCGGAGCTCGTCCTCGGCTACACGCGCGGGGACGTTCCCGACTACCAGCTGGCGGCATGGTGCATGGCCGTGTTCTTCCGGGGGCTGACGGGGCGCGAGACGCACGCGCTCACCGACGCGATGATCCGCTCGGGCGAGACCCTCGACCTCGGCGCCGCGCTCGGGCGGCGCGTCGTCGACAAGCACTCGACCGGCGGCGTGGGGGACAAGACCTCCCTCGCAGTCGCGCCGATCGTCGCGGCCTGCGGCGTCCCGTGCGGGAAGATGTCCGGCCGCGGCCTCGGCCACACGGGCGGCACGCTCGACAAGCTCGAGTCGATCCCGGGTTACCGGGTCGAGCTCACGACCGATGAGTTCATCGCGCAGGTGCGCGAGATCGGGCTCGCGATCGTCGGCCAGACCGCGGATCTCGTCCCGGCCGACAAGAAGCTCTACGCCCTGCGGGACGTGACCGGGACGGTCGACATCGTCCCGCTCATCGCCTCGTCGATCATGTCGAAGAAGCTCGCGGGGGGCGCGGACGCGATCGTGCTCGACGTGAAGGTCGGCGACGGGGCATTCATGCGAACGCTCGAGGACGCGCGCACCCTCGCGGAGCAGATGGCCGATCTCGGCCGCCGCGCCGAGCGCGAGGTCGTGTGCCTCCTCACCGACATGGATCAGCCGCTCGGGCACGCCGTCGGCCACGCGCTCGAGGTCCGCGAGGCGGTGGCCACGATCCGGGGAGAGGGGCCGGAAGACTTCACGGAGCTCGTCCTCGAGGCGTGCGCGCGGCTCCTCTCGCTCTCGGACCTCGGGGTCGACGTCGCCGAGGGACGGCGCCGCGCCGAGCGGTCGCAGGCCGACGGCTCCGCGCTCGCGGCGTACGAGCGCTGGATCCGCGCGCAGGGGGGCGACCCCGACCTCGACGTGCTTCCGGTCGCGCCGGTCGTGCGGGAGGTCGACGCGCCTCGCGACGGCGTCGTCACGCGGCTTCGCGCACGCGACGTAGGGATCGCGGCGCTCGAGCTCGGCGGGGGCCGGCGCACGAAGGACGACAAGATCGACCACGCCGTCGGCGTCCTCTGTCACGTGAAGCGCGGCGATAAGGTCGCGCGGGGCGAGGTGCTCGCCGAGGTGCACGCGCGCGACGAGGAGTCGGCCGCTGCCGGGGTCACGGCTGTCCTCGACGCCTACGAGCTGGGCGACGAAGCACCGCTCGAGCAGGGCATCCTGCTCGACGTCGTCACGTGACGACCCCCGCCGCCCTCGCTCGCGGGACGTGGCTCGCGCTGGTCGGGGCCGCGGTGCCGGTCCTCGTCGTCAACGCGTACCCGCTCACGCGCGAGCTCGAGGACGCCGTGCGCGAGCCGGAGATCGCGGCCTTCTGCGAGGGCGCCTGACGATGCCCGAGCTGCCCGAGGTCGAGACGATCCGCGCCCAGCTCGCACCCCGCCTCGAAGGGCGGGTGCTGGAACGCGTCGAGATCCTCGATCCGAGGCTCACGCGGCCGAACGACCTCTTCGAGGTGGCCGAGGAGCTCGAGGGCGACCGCGTCGCGGCCGTCGAGCGGCGCGGGAAGTACCTCGTCGTCCGGCTCGAGAGCGGTCTCGCGCTGCTCGTGCACCTGCGCATGACGGGCGGCTTCGGCTGGGAGCCGGCCAGCCACGAGCGCGCGGTGATCGAGCTCGACGACGGCACGCGCGTCGTCTACCGCGACGTGCGCAGGTTCGGGACCTGGCTCGTGCTCGAGGACGTCGACGTCGAGCCGTACCTGACGGCGAAGAACGGCCCGGAACCGCTCGGCCGCCGCTTCACGTCGGGCTGGCTCGCGGCGCAGCTTGCCCGGCGGCGGGCGCCGCTGAAGGCCGTGCTGCTCGACCAGCGCGTGGTCGCCGGTCTCGGGAACATCTACGCCGACGAGGCGCTTTGGCGCGCGCGCCTCAGCCCGCTGCGACCGGCCAACGACCTCAAGGGCGAGGAGGTCGCACGCCTGCACCGCGCGATCCGCACGGCGCTGCGGACCGGGATTGCGCGCCAGGGCTCGACCCTCAGCGACTACGCGGCGCCGGACGGTTCGGCCGGGCGGATGCAGGACGAGTTCCGGGTGTACGGGCAGGACGGCGAGCCATGCCCGCGCTGCGGCACGCAGATCGCGAAGATGCGCGTCAGCGGCCGCGGGACGTGGTACTGCCCGCGCTGCCAGCCGCTTCGGGCAGTGGCGCGCTAGCCTCGCCTGATGGCCGAGCCCCCCGAGCACGCGTTCACGGCGGTCGACGAGCAGGACGACCCGTCGTCGTGGATCGAGGTGCTCGACCACGTGCGGCAGGAGCCGGCCTACGC
>DASSCD010000177.1:0-3723 GCA_035698005.1 Gaiellaceae bacterium
CTGATCCTCTTCCGCGGGCTCCAGGGCCTGGGCGCGGCGCTGATCTCGCCGGCCGCCCTCTCGATCATCATGACCACGTTCGAGGAGGGCCCCGACCGCACGAAGGCGATGGGCGTGTGGGCCGCGATCGCAGTCGGCGGCGGCGCGGTGGGCCTCGTGCTGGGCGGGATCCTCGTGGACTGGCTCTCGTGGGAGTGGATCTTCTTCGTCAATGTGCCCGTCGGGATCGCGGTCTTCGTCGCGTCCCTCCTGAACGTGCCCGAATCGAAGGACGAGCACGAGCACAAGAGCTTCGACATCCAGGGAGCGGTGACGGTCACCGGCGGCCTGATCGCGCTCGTGTACACGATCGTCGAGGCGCAGGAGAAGGGCTGGGTCTCCGCGCACACGTTCGGCTTCGGCGCGCTCGCGATCGCCCTCCTCACGACCTTCGTCGTCGTCGAGCGCCGGTCGAGCGAGCCGCTGGTGCGGCTGAGCATCTTCCGCGTGCCGACCGTGCGCGCGGCGAACGTCGTCATGTTCGTCGTCGCGGCGGGGCTTTTCGCGATGTTCTTCTTCAACACGCTCTACGTACAGCGCGTCCTCGGCTACTCCGCGCTCGAGGCCGGGATCGCGTTCCTCCCCTTCACCGTGGGGATCATCATCGGCGCCGGGCTCTCGCAGCGTCTCGTGCCCGCGCTCGGCGCGCGAGAGGTGCCGCTCATCGGGATGGCGCTCGCGGTCGTCGGCCTCCTGCTCTTCGTCCGCCTGCAGCCGGGCGGCGAGTACCTGCCGGACCTGCTGCCGGGCATCATGCTCTGCTCGGTCGGCATGGGCCTCACCTTCGTGCCGGTGACGTTGATCGCCACGAGCGGGGTCCCGGCCGACGACGCGGGGCTCGCGTCCGGGCTCTACAACACGTCGCAGCAGGTCGGCGGCTCGATGGGCCTCGCGATCCTCGCCACGCTCGCGGCGAGCAAGACCGAGGACGTCCTCGGTGGAGGCGGCGAGCCGACGCCCGCCGAGCAGGGGCAGGCCCTCGTCGACGGCTTCCACATCGCCTACGTCGGCAGCGCGCTCTTCGTAGCCACGGGCGCGCTGCTGCTCATGCTCCTGCTCCGGCGCGAGGACGCGCGCGCGGTCGCGGTCGGCGAGCCGGCCGTCGCTGCCGCCGAGACGTAGCTTCCGGGGCGCGACGGGATGGCCGACTGGAAGACCGTCCGCGCGCTTGCTCTCGGGCTCCCCGAGGTCGAGGAGGACGCGTCCGGGCGCCGCGGATACCGCATCCGCGGCAAGCTCTTCGCCTGGGAGGCACGCGAGCGGGACGGCGGCGGGCTCGCCGTGCGCGTCGAGCGGGAGGAGAAGCAGCTCATCCTCGACGCGGACCCCGACGTGTACTTCACGAGCCCGCACTACAACGGCTATCCGGCCGTCCAGATCCGCGTCGAGCGGGTCCATCCCGACGAGCTCGCACAGCGTCTCGAGGACGCCTGGCTGATCCAGGCGCCCAAGCGCCTCGCTGCCGAGCACGTCGCCCGGAGCGAGAGCTGACCGCAGTGCCGTACGCGAAGGTCGACGACCTCACGCTCTACTACGAGGAGCTCGGCCCGCTCGACGGAGTGCCGCTCGTCCTGCTCCACGGCGCGGGCGGAACGATCGACGACGCCGTCGGCGGCTGGGCCGGGCTCGCGCCGTCGTTCGCGGAGACGCACCACGTCGTCCTCGTCGAGCACCGCGGCCACGGGCGCACGGACAACCCGGCCGGCGTCATGACCTTCGAGCGGATGGGGGACGACCTCGCGCAGCTCGTCGCGCAGCTCGGGCTCGGCTCCGTGCACGTCGCCGGGATCAGCGACGGCGGCGTCGTGGCGCTCGACTGCGCGCTGCGCAGGCCGGAGCTCACGCGCACGATCACCGTCGTCGGCGGCAACTACGCGACGCACGAAGGCGTCGCGGCGTTCGCGGCCACGCTCGACCCGGACGCGCTGGAGCAGGCAGCGCCCGAGGCGGCCGCCGAGTTCGGGCGGCGCCACGATCAGGGCAAGGAGCCCGGCTCCTGGAAGGAGCTCATGCGGCAGATCGTCGAGAACAACGTCAGCAACCCGACGTGGACCGAGGAGGATCTCCGCCGGATCGCGTGCCCCGCGCTGCTCGTCGCGGGCGAGGACGACCCCTTCGCGACACTCGACCAGATGGTGACGATGAAACGCGAGATCCCGGGCGCCGAGTGGCTCATCGTCAACCACGCCGGGCACCCGGTCCACTTCGAGCACCCGGAGATCGTCGGCCCGCGCATCCTCGACTTCCTCGCGCGGCACGCCTGAGCGCGCCGCGACGCCCTCCGGTCAGCCCGTCGCGTCGGCGACGAAGGACGCGATCGCGTCCGTGAACTCCGTCCGGCTCGCCTCCCAGGCGTAGAACATGTGCCCGCCGCCGAAGTGGTGCACGGTCAGGCGGTCGGCCATCTGCGGGTCGAGCCGCATCAGGTTCCGCAGGCGGTCGCTCGAGTAGTACGGCGTGATGAGGTCGTACTGCCCGTGCGTGATGAACGCCTTCATGTGCGGGTTCAGCGCCATGCCGTAGCGGAAGTCGTCCGTCGCGCCGGGCGGCGAGGCGAACGCGTGGTGCTCGGTGTCGTTCTTCCACGCGTTGTTGACCTCGTAGGAGAGGAGCGTGTACTCGCGGTCGGTCTCGACGCCGATCTCCGAGCGCAGCATGCGGTTCACGGCCATCGTGTACGCGGGGCTGATCCCGGAGAGGGTCGGGTCGGGCCAGGAGAGCCCGTCGCGGTCGGGGAAGGGGTCGGTCGCGGTGATCGTCGCGTCGTAGAGGCCGAGCACCTTGCGCTCGTCGCGCAGGAGCTCGCGTACGAACGTGAGAATCGAGACGCGCCCGTCCCCGCGCAGGACGAGGTCGAGCGGGAGCCCGACCACGTCGGCGAGTCGTGCCATGACCGCGGCGCGCTCCTTCGCGGGCATGGCCGCACCGCGGGTGAGGAACGACGCGTACTCGCCGGTCGCGAAGCTCTCCGCGTCGCGCAGGACCTTCGCGAGCGCGGTGCCCTTCCGGAAGGCGCGGGAGCGGCCGTGGTGGACGGCCGCCGCGGCCATCGTCGGGACGCGGTCCACCCAGCCGAGGACGTCGTAGTCGGTGGGCGTGAGCCCGGTGATCTCGAGCGCGGGCGAGATGAGGATGGCGCCGTTCAGCCCGATGCCGGTCGACTCCTGGAGCACGCGCACGAGGCGCCCGACGCGGTAGCCGCCGTAGCTCTCGCCCGCGATGAAGACCGCCGATCCCCAGCGTCCGTGCTCGGACAGCCAGCGCCCCATGAACTCGCAGAGCGACTCGAGGTCGCGCCGGTAGCCAAAGTACTCCTTCGGGTCGGCGGCGTCCTCGGGGGGCTTCTTCTCCTTCTCGTCGCCCTTCTTCTCGGCCTCGATGACGCGGCTGAAGCCCGTGCCGACCGGGTCGACGAACACGAGGTCGGTGAACGCGAGCCACGACGCCTCGTTCTCGACGAGGCGCGGCGGCATCTCCGGCAGCGTCCCGTCGGCCGGGAAGGAGACGCGACGAGGGCCGACGGCTCCCATGTGCAGGAAGGCCGACGACGCGCCGGGCCCGCCGTTGAAGACGAAGGTGACCGGACGATCCTGGTCGCCGTCGCCGGCGACGTACGAGACCGAGAAGATCTCCGCCGCGGGCTTCTCCTTCTTGCGCAGGACGGTCCACTTCGCCGTCGCGGTG
>DASSCD010000178.1:0-6112 GCA_035698005.1 Gaiellaceae bacterium
CCAGCCGCTTCGGGCAGTGGCGCGCTAGCCTCGCCTGATGGCCGAGCCCCCCGAGCACGCGTTCACGGCGGTCGACGAGCAGGACGACCCGTCGTCGTGGATCGAGGTGCTCGACCACGTGCGGCAGGAGCCGGCCTACGCAGCCTACAAGCGCCGCGTCGCCGAGCTGCTCCAGCCGGTCAGAGGTGGCCGCTACCTCGACGTCGGTGCCGGGACAGGAGAGGAGGCGCTCGCCCTTGCCTCCCGCTTCGCGGTCGACGTCGTGGGGATCGACGTCTCGAGCGCGATGGTCGCCGAGGCGCGACGTCGTGGCCTGCGCGACGCCGTCGTCGCGAGCGCCGAGGCGCTCCCATTCGACGACGCGAGCTTCGACGGCTGCTGGGCCGACCGGGTCTTCCAGCACCTGGCCGACCCCGAGGCGGCTCTCGGCGAGATGGTGCGCATCACGAGGCCGGGCGGGCGAGTCGTCGTCGCCGACCCGGACTACGACACGCAGGTCGTCGACGTCCCCGACCAGGAGCTCGCGAGGCGGGTCCTGCGCTTCCGGGCCGACCATCTCCTTCGGCACGGGACGATCGCGCACCGCATGGGAAGCCTCTTCGCCCGTGCGGGCCTCGCCGGCGTCCGGGTCGAGGCCGCTCCGGTCGTCCTCCGCGACCCGGCAGCACTCGACAACGCGATGGGCCTCCGGACATGGGCCGGGGTCGCGGAGAAGCGTGGCTTGCTTCCGGCCGGCGACGGCGAGGCATGGGAGCGGGCACTCGACACCGCAGTGGTCGACAATCGCTTCCTGTACGCATTCACGGTCTTCCTCACCGCGGGGACGATGCCGTAGGTCCGGCGGGCGCCGGGCCTAGACTGGACGCGTGGCCCGCAGTTACGAGACCGAGGCGGTCGTGCTGCGCTCGTTCCGCTTCGCCGAGGCCGATCGGGTGCTCCACCTGTACACGCGCGAGCGCGGTCGGGTCGGCGCGGTCGCGAAGGGCGTGCGCAAGACGAAGTCGCGCTTCGGCGCGCGCCTGGAGCCGCTCTCGCACGCCGAGCTCCTCCTCCACCAGGGCTCGGGCGAGCTGCACACGGTCACCGGCGCGTCGCTCGTCGACCCGCACCGCCCGACCCGGGAGGACCCGTACCGGCTGTCCGTCGCGCTCGTCGGCGCGGAGGCGATGCTGCGCCTCTACGTCGAGGAGGAGCGGAACGAGCGGGCGTTCGAGGCCCTGACGCGCTTCCTCGTCGCCGTCGACGCGCTCCCCGCAGGCTCGCGCGGCCGGGCAGCGCTCGACCCGCTCGCGCTCGCATTCCAGCTGAAGCTCCTCTGGCTCTCCGGCTACGTGCCGCACCTCGAGAGCTGCGTCGAGTGCGGCGAGGCCGGCGAGCTCGTCGGCTACCTCCCGCGTGCGGGAGGAGCCGTTTGCGCCGACTGCGCGCCGTCCGAGACGGTGCCCCTCTCGCCCGAGGGCTACCGCGGGATCCACGGTCTCCTCGGCAGTCCGCTCGCCGACGCGCACCGGCTCGGGCTCGGGGAGCGTGCCGTGCGCGACGTGCTCGCGGTCGTCGTCGCCGCGTACGAGTTCCACGGCGGCTTCCGGCTGCGGACGCTGACCGCGTGAGGCCTCGCCGCTAGTCGGGCTTCGGCGAGACCCAGTCCTCGGCGAGCTTGTCGAGGACGAACGCACGTGCTCCGGCGATCGGGATCCGCTCCTGCGCGAGCGAGTCACGATCCCGGATCGTGACCGTGTCGTCCTCGAGGGTCTGCTCGTCGATCGTGAGCGCATACGGCGTCCCGATCTCGTCCTGGCGGCGGTAGCGCCGGCCGATCTGGCCCGAGTCGTCGTACTCGGCGACAACAGCGCGACGCAGCTCCTCGTACAGCGTCCGCGCCTTGCCGGCGATCTCCTCGTTGCGCGGGACCAACGGGAGCACGGCCACCTTCACCGGGGCGAGCTGCGGGTGGAGCCGGAGCACGGTCCGCTCGCGCTCGGCGACGACCTCCTCGTCGTAGGCGTCGACGAGAAAGGTGAGCATGGAGCGGTTGACGCCGAGGGCGGGCTCGACGACGTGCGGCGTGTAGCGCTGCTCGCCGTCCGTCCACTCGAGCTTGGTGCCCGAGGCCTCGGTGTGCACCCGAAGATCGAAGTCGCCGCGGTAGGCGACGCCCTCGAGCTCGGACCACCCGATGGGGAAGAGGTACTCGATGTCGCTCGTCATCGTCGAGTAGTGCGAGAGCTCGTCCGCCTCGTGCTCGCGGACGCGCAGGTGGCTGGCCCGGACGCCGTAGCGCGTGTGCCAGCCGAGCCGCTCGTCGACCCAGTACCGGAACCACTGCTCGGCCTCGGCGGGCGGCACGAAGAACTCCATCTCCATCTGCTCGAACTCGAGCGTGCGGAAGATGAAGTTCCCCGGCGTGATCTCGTTCCGGAAGGCCTTCCCGATCTGCGCGATGCCGAACGGCGGTTTTCGGCGGGCGATCTGGGCGACGTTCTTGAAGTTGACGAAGATCCCCTGCGCGGTCTCCGGCCGCAGGTAGGCGTCCTGGCCCGACTCCTCGAGCGCGCCGATCCGCGTCTGAAACATCAGGTTGAACTGCCGCGGCTCGGTGAGGTCGCACTTCTCGGTCTCGCCCGGGTGCTTGCTCGGCCGCGTGCCGCACTCGGACTCGTCGAGCTTGTCGGCCCGATAGCGGCGCTTGCAGAAGCGACAGTCGACGAGCGGGTCCGCGAACCCGTCCACGTGACCCGAGACCTCCCACACACGGGGGTGGAGGATGATCGAGGAGTCCAGCGCGACGATGTCGTCCCGCTCGCGCGTCATCGCCTCGAGCCAGCGGGCCTTCACGTTCTCCTTCAGCAGCACGCCGTAGTGCCCGTAGTCGTACGCGGAGCCGAGTCCGCCGTAGATCTCGGAGGAAGGGAAGACGAAGCCGCGACGGCGCGCGAGCGAGACGATCTTGTCCATCGTGACTGCGTCGGGCATCCGGGAGACGTTACTCCGCGCACCGACCACCGGTGTCAGACACCATCTCCTGTCAAGGCGACTTCGTGACCAACCTGCATCGAGTCATCCACAGCCTCCCGGGAGCGTGTGCGCACGCGGCTCCGCCGCTCGCGAGCGATCGAGGCGAGCGCGGACGAGTCGCTTTCGGCCACCGCACTTCGACGCCTGCCAACGGGTCGTCCGACGGTGTCTGACACCGTCGCTCACGAGCCCGTCGAGCTCCACATCGTCTCCGACGCGACGGGCGAGACCGCCGCCCGGCTCGTGCTCGCCCTCGAGGCGCAGTTCCCCGACCAGGAGTTCGTCGAGATCCGTCACCCTCGGGTCGAGAACGCGGAGGATCTGCTCATCGCCGTGCAGCAGGCGCGCGGGCGGCCCGCGGTGATGGTGTACACGCTCGTCGAGCCCGGGCTGCGCGACGCGATGCGCCAGCTGTGCCGCCGGGCGCGCGTGCACTACTGCGACCTCCTCGGGCACCCGATCGACTCGATCTCGAGGGTCGCCGGGGTCGCGGCGAAGATGGAGCCGGGCGTGCGGGCTCCGCTCGACGCCCAGTACTTCAAGCGCATCGAGGCGATCGAGTTCGCCGTGAAGTACGACGACGGCGTCGGACGCGGGCTGGACGAGGCGGACGTCGTCCTCGTCGGCGTCTCGCGGACGTCGAAGACGCCGCTCTCGATCTACCTCGGCTACCTCGGCCACAAGGCCGCGAACGTCCCCGTCGTCAAGGGGATCGAGCTCCCCCAGGAGCTGTTCGAGATCGACCCCGCGAAGGTCGTCGGCCTCACGATCGATGCCGAGCGCCTCGCGGACATCCGTACCGCGCGCGTGCGGAGCATGGGCGCGCCGAGGAAGCGCTATGCGGAGCTCGAGGCGATTTACGGGGAGCTGGAGGAGGCCGCCTCCGTCCACCGCCGGCTGCGCTGCCCGGTCATCGACGTCTCCGAGCTGTCCGTGGAGGAGACGGCGATGCGCATCATCCGCCTCGTCGAGCGCCGTCGGCGTGCGGCTGCCCGGGCATGAGCGACGACCCACGCGTCCCGAGCCCGTACGGGGCGCCTGGCGAGCCGCCGCTCCCGCGGCCCTGGCGGCCCCCTCCGGGCGGTGAGGGAGACCTCCGCGCGAAGGGCTGGGCCCCGCCCTGGCGGCTCGTGGCGTGGGGGTTCGTGCTGCTCGTCGCGGACGTCGTCTTCTACGTGCTCCTGACGCCGATCTGGCTCGGGCTGCGGGCCGCGGCCTGGATCGCCGAGCTCAGGTCGCGGGCGAGTCGGCGGTGAGTCACCCTCCGTCGCTCGGATCGAGGCGGTAGACGCTCCCGTCGGTGGAGGTCACGTAGACCCTCGCCGAGCCGTCGACGCCGAAGCTCGAGAGCTGGGGCACGTTCACCTCGAGCTCGTCGGAGTCGACGAGGCGCCCGCCGTCGTCCACCTCGATCGCGGTGACCTTCCCGCTGCAGAAGTCGCCGTACAGGAACCGCCCCGCGAGCTCGGGTAGCCGCGGGTCGCGCGCGACTACTCCGCCGACGATCGCACAGGCGCCGTTCGCCCGCGGGTAGTCGAGGAGCGGCGCGACGGCCTCGTCGCACGTCGCCGTCGTGTCGAACGGCAGCGTCCCCTCGAAGCACGGCCACCCGAAGTTCGTGCCGGACTCCCCGCGACGCAGGAGGTCGATCTCCTCGCGGCGCTGGTTCCCGGCGTCCGCGACGAACATCGAGCCGGTCTCGTGATCGATCCAGAACCGCCACGGGTTGCGGAGCCCGTAGGCCCAGATCTCGGGACGCACCCCGACGACGCCGACGAAGGGGTTGTCGGCCGGGACCGCGTACGGGTCGCCCGAGCGCGGGTCGATCCTGAGGATGTCCCCGAGCAGCTCGTCGCGCCGCTGCGCGTAGAAGCCGGGCGGGTGGAACACGCCGCTGTCGCCGTCCCCGACGGAGGCGTAGAGGAAGCCGTCGGGCCCGAACTGGAGCATGCCGCCGTTGTGGTTCTCCCAGGGCTTCTCGATCGTGAGGAGCACGCGCTCTCCGAACGGCTCCGCGAGGTCGGGGTCCGTAGGATGGCGCCTGAGCTCGACGATGCGCGTGTCGCCGTTGCCCGCCGTCGAGTTGTAGAACGCGTAGAAGAGGCCACTGGTCGCGTAGTCGGGGGCGAACGCGATCGAGAGCAGCCCCGACTCGGCCGCGAATTTCACCTGAGGGCGGAGGTCGACGAACGGCCGCGGCAGCGTCTCGCCGCCGCGGACGACGCGGACGGTGCCGGTGTGCTCGACGACGAAGAGGCGATCGTCGCCGGCGGGCGCCGTCACGAGGACCGGCCGGTCGAAGGTGCCGATCCGGGTGAGCTTCGTCGCCCCGGCGACGTCGACAGGAGGAGGCGGCTCGGGCGGCCGGGCGGGTGGAGCCGTCACGCGGAAGCGCCCCGTCATCCCGCGTCGCGCGTGGTTCGCGATCGTGCACAGGAAGCGGAACGACCCTTCCCGTGGGAACCGCACCGCGATCGTCTGCGTCCCTCCTCGCGCGAGGGGGCGTGTGCGCTTGCCACCGACGGCGAAGCGGTGCGTCGTCCTCCCGCGGTTCCGCACGACGAAGCGGACTGTCGAGCCCGCGGGCACGCTCCGGCGCGACAGGCCGAACGAGTAGTCCCTGGCCTCGACCCGAATCGTGACCGTCGCGTGGGGGCGCGGAGACGCTGCTCCCGCGAGCGCCGCGGCGATGACGAGCGCGGCGCCCACGAGCAGGGACCAGCGGAGTCGACGTCCGTGCACGGCGACCCAACGCTATGCGCACGCGCGGGAAGGCCGTGGAACCCCTTACAGATCTCTAAGAAAGCGGTCGACGTCGGCGGTGGTGCGCAGCCGCAGCAGCGGGAAGCGCGCGAGCTCGGACGCGTAGCGCCGCCGCCGCTCTCGGTAGCCGCGGACTGCATAGACCACGACCGAGTAGCGGGGATGGAGCGCGTACCGGAGCTCCTCGCGGTTGCCGTTCCAGAGCTCCTCGCGCGTGACGATCCGCCGAGCGGTGCGCCGCAGGAGCCGTGGAAGCCATACCCGCAGCGGCAGATCGAGCCAGACGACGAGGTCGGCCCCCTCGAGCACCAGGTCGCCGAGCTTTTCCCGGTAC
>DASSCD010000179.1:0-10763 GCA_035698005.1 Gaiellaceae bacterium
GCGACGCGATCGCGCGCGAACGACCGCACCGTGTCCCGGACGAGCTCCTGCTCGGGCGTCAGGTCGAAGTCCACGCGCGCGATCGTATCCGCGCGATACGCTCCGGGCCGTTCGCAATCGAGAAGGGAGAGGTCGAGGACATGGGCAGCGTTCAGGAGTTCTTCGAGGGACTTCCGAGCCGGGTCACGCCGGACCGGATCGCCGGCATGAACAACACCTACGTCTTCGACATCGAGGGCGCCGGCACGTGGACGGTCGCCATCGCGGACGGGTCGATCGAGGTCACGGAGGGTGCGGGTGACGCCGACACGACCTTCTCGGCGAGCGAGGAGAGCTTCGAGAAGATCGTCGCCGGCGAGCAGAACCCGACGACCGCCTACATGACCGGCAAGCTCAAGATCACCGGCGACATGGGCGCCGCGATGAAGCTCCAGAAGCTCTTCTGAGCGCGGATTGATCATTGCACCGGGCTTGCCGAGCGGGTTAGGCTCGCGCCCGTGATCCTGCTCGTGCGGCTGCTCGTCCTCTGGGGCATCAACTCCCTCGCCCTGATCGTCGTCGACTGGATGTTCGACAGCGTCGAGATCGGGCGCTGGGGCTCGCTCCTCCTGGGCGCGGCCGTCCTCACGATCGGGAACCTCTTCCTGAAGCCGCTCCTCACGATCCTCACGCTGCCCCTCGTGATCCTCACGTTCGGGCTCTCGTACTTCGCCCTGAACGTGGCCATGCTCGCGCTCGCCGAATGGATCGCGCCCGACTTCTCGATCGACGGCTTCTGGACGTACATCGGGGCCACGATCGTCGTCTCGATCGTGAACATGGTCGTCGGCTGGCTGCTCGACCGGGTGCGCGGGGAGATGCGATGACGTCGTACGAGCTCTGGCTCTTCCTCCACATCACGGCTGCGATCGTCTGGATCGGCGGCGCGATCACGGCCCAGGTGTTCGGCGTGCTCGCGAAGCGCTCGGGCGACCCGAGCCAGTCGGCCGCGCTCGGCCGGAGCCTCGGGTTCGTCGGCATGTACGTCTTCCTGCCGTCCGCCATCGTCGTCGTCCTCACAGGCGGGCTGCTCGTCGAGGACGGCAACTGGGACTGGGGCGAGCCGTTCGTGGTCCTCGGGCTCGTCGGCTGGTCCCTCGTCGTCGCGGTCGCCTTCGGCTACGTCGTGCGCGAGATGGGCAAGACCGGAGCACGGATGGCGGCCGAGGGGCCGAGCCCGGAGCTCGCGGCTCGCGTCGGGCAGCTCGTCCTGATCGCGCGCGTCCTGATCGTCGTGCTCATCGCGATCGTGTTCGTGATGGTCGTGAAGCCCGGCACCTGAGCGAGCTCGACGAGAAAGGAGATCCATGTCCTGGTCCGAGCTCCTGCTCTTCTTCCACGTGACCATGGCCATCGTCTGGGTCGGCGGCGGGCTGATGGTGCAGTTCTTCGCGCTCCGCGCGACCATGTCCGGCGAGCCCGCCCGCATGGCGTCCTTCGGCGAGGACGTGAAGTGGATCGCAGACCGGGTCTTCGTCCCGGGCTCGCTGCTCGCGTTCGTGAGCGGAGTGCTGCTCGTCGTGGACTCGGACTTCTACGGCTTCGGCGACGACTGGATCGTCATCGGGCTGGCCCTGTATGCGACGACGTTCCTGGCCGGGCTGCTCTTCCTCGGCCCGGAGGCCGCCCGCGTGGGGAAGCTGACCGCCGAGGGCTCGCCCGAGGCAGGCCCGAGGATGCAGCGCCTGCTCTTCCTCTCCCGGCTCGACCTCGCCTTACTCTTCCTGATCGTGTACGACATGACAGTGAAGCCGAGCTTCGACGACGCGAGCTCGATCCTGTGGGGGCTCGCCGGCGCGGCGGTCATCGCAGCGCTCCTCTTCTGGCGCTACCGCGTGGGGGTCTCGCAGCCGCCGCCGTCCGCGAGCACCGCCGGCTGACGTGGACCCGCGCCGCGCCGCGATCGAGACGCTCATCGCCGGTCTGAACCGCGGCGACGTCGGCGTGATGGACGAGATCTTCCACGACGACGCGCTGATGGACTGGCCGCAGTTCTCCGAGCGGATCCGCGGCGCGGAGAACCGCCGCCAGGTGTACGCGAACATCCCGACGCTCCCTCGGATCACGACGCGGCGCATCGTCGGCGAGGGCGATCTCTGGATCGCGGAGGCGACGCTCGACTACGGCGAGGGCGCGGTCTTCAGCACCGTGCTGATCTTCGAGTTCCGCGGCGACCGGATCGCGCGCGAGACGGCGTACTGGGCCACTCCGGGACCCCCGGCTGCCTGGCGGGCAGCGTGGGTCGAGCCGCTGACCGCCTAGCCCTCGAGCTCGACCAGGATCGCACCGCCCGCGACGCGGTCGCCCGCGGAGACGTGAACCGCGGAGACGGTGCCGTCGAAGGGCGAGTGGACCGGGATCTCCATCTTCATCGCCTCCAGCACGACGAGCGCCCTCCGGGCCGCGACCTCGTCGCCGGGCTCGACGTCGACCCGAATCACTGTCCCCGGCATCGGCGCGGTGACGGCGCTCCCGTGCTCGGCCGGGTGATGCCGCTGGGCCGCGGCAGCGACGTCGGGCGGCGTCGACGGCGGCGGCGCCGGCAGGTTGAGTCGCCAGGGGGTCCGCCAGGGCGCGGGGGCGGAGACGAGGGGCGGGGGCGCGAGTGGCGGGTGCTCGATGAGGAAAGCGGTCGTGGCCTCGCCTGCGCGGACCACCGGATGCGCGACGAGCCAGCGGAGAAAGGGAAGGTTGGTGGTGACGCCCTCGACCTCGGTCCCGGCGAGCGCGCGAGCGAGCGCATCCAGCGCCTCGTCGCGGTTGCCCCCGTGCGCGACGAGCTTCGCGATCAGGGGGTCGTAGGAGATGCCGACCTCGTCGCCCTCCTCGACGCCGGCGTCGACCCGGACGCCAGCCCGCGACGACCCAGGTGACAAGTTGTCACCCGGGAGTCGCAGCCTCGTGATGCGACCCGTCTGCGGGAGGAACGTGCTGGAATCCTCGGCGTAGAGGCGCACCTCGACGGCGTGCCCGTCGGGCTCGTGCCAAGTTGTCACAAGCGGCTTGCCCTCGGCGATGCGGATCTGGCGCTCGACGAGGTCGAGGCCCGTTACGGCCTCGGTCACCGGGTGCTCGACCTGGATCCGCCCGTTCAGCTCGAGGAAGGCGAAGTCGTCGCCCTCGAGGACGAACTCGACCGTCCCGGCACTCCGGTAGCCGATCGCGCGGCCGAATGCGACTGCCGCGTCGAGGAGCGCTTCCCGCACGGCGGAGCCGAGCCTAGGCGCCGGCGCCTCCTCCAGGACCTTCTGATGGCGCCGCTGGACCGAGCAGTCGCGCTCGCCGAGGGCGAGCACGGTGCCGTGTGCATCGGCGAGTAGCTGCACCTCGACGTGGCGCGGGCGCTGCAGGTAGCGCTCGCAGTAGAGCGTCCCGTCGCCGAAGGCAGCGCTCGCCTCGCGCTCGGCGGCGGCGAGCGCCTCCTCGAGGTCCGTCGGGTTGCGCACGACGCGCATGCCCCGCCCGCCGCCCCCGGCCGCAGCCTTGACGAGCAGTGGGAAGCCGATTTCTTCTGCGGTGCCGTCGGGAAGCACCGGGACACCGGACTCCCGCGCGATCCGCTTCGCGGCCAGCTTGTCGCCGCCGAGCCGAAGGGCGTCGGGTGGAGGTCCGACCCAGGTGAGCCCGGCCGCCTCGACCGCCTCGGCGAAGTCCGCGCTCTCCGCGAGAAAGCCGTACCCGGGGTGGATCGCGTCCGCGCCGGTCTCCTTCGCCGCGCGGATGTGCTCCTCGGAGCGGAGGTAGCCGGCGATCTCGACCAGCTCGTCGGCCGAGCGCGCGTGCAGCGAGCCCGTGTCGTCCGGCGCAGCGACGGCGACCGTCGCGATGCCGAGCGAGCGGCAGGTGCGGAAGACGCGGAGCGCGATCTCCCCCCGGTTCGCGACGAGGAGCCGCGCAATGGTCACGCGGCAACAGTATCCGGCGGATCGAGGCGCGTTCGGTGCACCCGACGAACGCGGGGCCGCGAAGCGACCGCGCTTCAGGGGTCGTAGGCGCGATCTGGATCGCGCTCGCGGATCGCGATCCCGCGCAAAACGGCGTGTTGTAGGCTCGCCGCGTGATCGCG
Source organism: Gaiellaceae bacterium (assembly GCA_035698005.1). Taxonomy (GTDB): domain Bacteria; phylum Actinomycetota; class Thermoleophilia; order Gaiellales; family Gaiellaceae; genus GMQP-bins7. Next base: position 4,106 of record DASSCD010000179.1, read on the forward strand.
CTCATCGTCCGCACCGCGATCGCGCTGGCCGGGAGCGCGATCGGGCTCATCGCCGCGTCGTTGCTTCTCGACGGAGTGGACATCAACGTGACCTCGTTCCTCGTTGCGGTCGTCATCTTCACGGTGATCGTCGCGATCCTGACGCCGTTTCTCGCGCTCCAGCTGCGCCGCTTCGCGCCGCAGGCGGTCGGCGGGGTCGCGCTCGTCGCGACGCTCGTGGCGCTGATCGTCACCGACCTCGTCTCCGACGGGTTCTCGATCACCGGGATCGGAGACTGGATCGCGGCGACTTTCGTCGTCTGGCTCGTGTCTCTGCTCGCGGTCGTCATCCTGCCCTTCCTCGGGCTGAAGAAGTTCCTGGAAAACCGCCGGGCGGATCCAAGTTAGGCTCGCCGGGATGCCCGAGTCGCACGCTGGCAGGCTCCTCGACCACGTGCATCTCCGCGTGAGCGACGTCGAGGCGAGCAAGCGCTTCTACGCGGCCGCGCTCGCCCCGCTCGGGCTCGGCCTCACCGGCGAGGGCGAGGACTGGTTCTCCGCCGATGAGCTCTTCGTCAGCGACGACGGCACGCCCACCAGCGGACTGCACATCGCCTTCCAGGCCGCAGACCGGGACGCGGTGGAGCGCTTTCACGAGGCCGCGCTCGCGGCAGGCGGTCGCGACAACGGCGGACCCGGCGAGCGCAGCTACCACCCGGGCTACTACGCCGCGTTCGTGCTCGATCCGGACGGGACGAACGTCGAGGCGGTCTTCCACGGACCGGTGGAGCGCTCGGCGCCCTCGGTCGTCTTCAGCTGGGAGTGACGGCGACCGAGGCTCGCAAGAAAGACGAGTTCGACAACCCAATCGAGCGCCTGGAGCTGCTCGCGGGGGACGACGCCGCGATCTCGTCGTTCCTCGACCGCATCGACGTCACCGGGCCCCGGGACCGCGAGATGCTCGCGGAGCTCGCGCGCACCCGCACGCTCGCCGACCCGCTCCGCTTCCCGAGCGGGCACCGCCGTGCGGTCGCAGGGCTCGAGACGCTTGCCCGCCACGGTTTCCACGGGTCCCGGGCGGCCGGCGCCCTCGGCCCGCTGAAGAACGTCGTGCGCTGGCTGATCCAGCTGGTCGCGCGCTACCTCGTCATCTCGTGCCTCCGTCAGACCGCAATCGACCTACGCAACCTGTACTGGCTGCGCGAGATCGAGACGGAGTCCCCGTCGCCGGATCGCGCGGAGCTCCGCCGGGCGCGCTATGACGCCGAGGGCCTCGTCACGATCTTCAAGCGCCGGGAGATCGGGCTGCCCTCGTTCGTCCTCGGCGGGCTGCTGATCCCGGTCTTCGCGACCGGCTGGAGGCTCGCGAACGGTGTCGCGTTCGAGCACTGGTGGGGTGCGCTCGCGACGGGGCTCGTCACCGCGCTCTTCGTCGTCGGAGCGGCCTGGGTGCTCCTGCCGGGCGCCGCGCTCGCCGGGCGTCGCATCCGGCTCTCGACGCGCATGGCGCCCGAGGACGTCTGGCGCTCCGTCGGCAACTGCGGCTCGCCGTCGGGACAAGAGTCGGCGCTTCGCCGTCGTGGCGATCGCGCTCACGGTGGGCGCGTGGATCGTCCTGCCCGCTGCGGTCGCGCTCGCGCTCGCGAGCTAGCTACGTCTCGTGGCGCTCCGGGCGCCAGGCCGGACGGCGGCCGCCGCCGCCCTCGAGGAACGCGCGCAGGCCTTCCTGGCCCTCGTCGCTCGTCCTCCTGGCCGCCGCGATGTGCGCGGTGTCCACGCCCGCGGGGCGGTCGCGGACGAGCCGCTTCGCCTCCCGCACCGCCTCGGGCCCGCCCTGGCGAATCGACTCGACGACCGCCTCCGCCGCCCGTCCGGCGTCCTCCGAGACGTCCTGCACGAGACCGATCCGCAGTGCCACCTCCGCTCCGAACCGCTCGCCGGTGAGGAAGTAGCGGCGCGCCGCGTGGCCGATGCGGGGGAGCACGAACGGCGAGATGACGGCCGGGACGATTCCGAGTCGGACTTCGGTGAACCCGAACACCGCGTCGGGCCAGGCGACGGTGGCGTCGGCGCAGGCGACGAGCCCGGAGCCGCCGCCGAGGGCATGGCCGTGGACCACGCAGACGACCGGGGCCGGACAGGAGTCGATCACCTCCAGCATCCGGTAGAGCCGCATCGCGTCCGCGACGTTCTCGTCGTAGGACAGGTCGATCGCGGAGCGCTGCCACTCGACGTCGGCTCCCGCGCAGAAGCTCGGGCCCTCGCCGGAGAGCACGACGGCGCGCGCGTCGCCGACGTCCGCGAACGCTTTGGTGAGCTCGGCGATGAGCGCCGCGTCGAACGCGTTCCGCCGCTCCGGCCTGGCCAGCGTCACCCGGAGGACATCGTCGTCGCGCTCCACGCGGAGTCCCGCCACGCCGGACACCATATGGTTTCGACGGTGGCCGCGAAGCGCTTCACCGTCGAGCTCGAGCGGGTGCAGAAGACCGCGACGATGTTCCGTGTCCCGTTCGACCTGGAGGAGGCGTTCGGGCGCGCAAGGCCGCCCGTCAAGGTCACGATCCGCGGCCACACCTGGCGGACGACGCCCGGCGTGTACGGGAGCGTCGGCCACGTCGTCGTCAACCGCGCGGTGAAGGCGGCGACCGGCGTGGACGCGGGAGACCGTGTGCGCGTGACGATGGAGCTCGACACGGAGCCGCGCACGGTCATGGTCCCGCACGACCTCCGAGCGGCGCTCGACGACCATCCCGCGGTCGCGGAGGCCTTCGACGAACTGTCCTTCACGCACCGGCGCGAGTACGTCGAATGGGTCGAGAAGGCGAAGCGTCCCGAGACGCGTGGGCGTCGCATCGCAGCCACCGTCGAGCGCGTCCGCGAGGGTCGGGCGACGCGGTGAGCGAGCCGCTGCGCGGCGCCCTTGCCGCCTCGGTGACCCCGCTCCGGAGTGCGGGAGGCGAGCTCGACGAGGCCGCCTTCGCGCCGCTCGTGGACTTCCTCGTGGCAGCGGGGCTGGACGGGATCCTGGCGCTCGGGACGGCGGGGGAGGGCATTCTCCTCTCCGAGGACGAGCGGCGCCTCGCCGCGGACCTGTTCCTGCAGGCGGCCGACAACCGTCTTCAGGTCGCGGTGCAGTGCGGGGCGCAGACGACCGCGGAGACAGTCGCGCTGGCGGCCCACGCCGCGGAGGTCGGCGCCGACGCCGTGGTCGTCATCGGGCCGCCGTATTTCCCGCTCGACGAGCACGCGCAGTACTCGCACTTCCTCGCGGCAGCGGCCGCGTGCGCGCCGGTCCCGTTCTACGTGTACGAGTTCGCAGCGACGACGGGCTACGCGGTGACGCCGGCGGTGCTCGAGCGACTGCGCGGTTCCGCGCCGAACCTCGCCGGGCTGAAGGTGTCCGACACGCCGTGGGCGAGCTTCGAGCGCTACCTCCTGCCGGGCCTCGACGTCTTCGCCGGTCCCGAGGCGCTGATCCACCAGGCGCGCGAGCGCGGCGCCGTCGGAGCGGTGTCGGCGCTTGCCTCGGCCTTCCCGGCGGACGTGGCGGCCGTCGTACGGGAGCCGACGGCGGCGGGGGCCGCGCGACTGGGCGAGCTGCGCGCCTTCGTCGAGCGCTTCCCGCGCCAGGCCGCGCTCAAGCGGCTCCTGGCCCGGCAGGGCGTTCCCGTCGACGAGGACGTGCGCGCGCCGCTCCGCGGGCTCACTGCCGAGGAGCGCGACGAGCTCGACCGCTGGCACGACTCCCTCGACCCGGCCTGACCACGCCCGTCGCGAGACGGGGCGCGGCCAGGGCGGACGAGGCAGGCGACGTCTGGGGCACGACCATCAGGTAGAACGCCGTGTCCACCGAGGCGTTCACGAGCATCGTGTTTCGCCGTGTTGCTCTGGGTGCGGGTCGCGGTCCCGCAGTCTTACGGCGCGTCGAACTCCTCGTACACCTCGGGGTCGCCCCCGATCAGGCCGCGAGCCCACCCGACCGCCTCGGGCAGCTCCTCACCGTGGACGACGACGCCGAAGCGCTCGCTCCCCTCGTTCCAGATCCACGTGCTCGGCGGCTCGAGCTCCGGCAGGGCCTCGCGCAGCTCGTCGATCGTCGACGTCGACTCGAAGAGGCTCCACACGAGGAGGCGGACGATCACGCGGGCATCGCCGGCAGAGTAGAGGGGTCAGGCGAAGCGGGCGATCGTGAGGACGACGGTCGTGCCGTCCTCGGCGTCCGTGCCGGCCGCGGGGTCCTGCGCGAGGACGAGCCCGTCCTCGCCGGGGTCGGTCGTCGGCTCGTCCACGGTCTCCACCGTGAGCCCGACGGCTCGGAGCCGGGCTCGCGCGGACGCCACGTCCAGGCCGGTGACGTCCGGGACGGTGACGGTCGTCGGCCCGGACGAGACGCGCACGAGCACCGTCGACCCCGCTCGCACCTCCGTGCCCGGGCGGGGCGACTGGCCGACCACGGTCCCTGCGGGCTGCGAGGACCTGACCTCTGTGACGGTGGAGCGCAGGCCGAGCTCTCGCAACCGGCTCCGTGCGGATGCCAGCGTCAGACCTACGAGGTCCGGGACGTCCTTCAGCTCGACCGCAGGCCCCGAGGAGACGCGCAGCGTCACCGCCGACCCGGGGTCGACCCAGGCTCCGGCCGACGGCTGCTGAGCGAGCACCGTGCCCTTCGGCTCCGCGGAGTGCGCGGCCTGCAGGTCGAGCTCGAGGCCCGCCTCCCTGATCGCGCGGGCGGCGGCACCCGCCCCGAGGCCCTCGAGGTCGGGGACGCTGACGCGGTCGGGCCCGCTCGAGACCGTGAGCACTACCGTCGTCCCGCGCTCGGCGCTCGCACCCGCGGCCGGCGCCTGGCCGACCACCTCGCCCTCGGGGCGGTCCGAGTGCTCGAAGCGCCTGCGTGGCTCGAACCCGGCGGACTCGAGCCGCGAGCTGGCGCCTGCATACGTCGTCCCGACGAGGTCGGGCACGGCCTCGGTCTGCGGGCGGGCGGAAGTCGACGTCGACGTCGACGGAGCCGTCGAGGTCGAAGGTCGGGTCTCCGGTGCCGCGCCGGCGTCGGGACCGTCGTCCGACACAGACCAGGCAGCGAGGGCGACGGCACCGAGGACGGCGAGCAGCGCCGCCACGATCAGCAGCGGCAGCGTGCCGACGGGAGGCGGGAAGCGGCGGCCCGGACGCACCGGCGCGGGGCTCTCGACCTGGAGCGATCCGGTCTCGTCCGGCTGGACGTCGTAGTGGTCAGGGACGGGCCACTCGTCGTCGACGAGGGTGTCCGCGCTCGGGTCGGGCCGGCCTTCCTCGCCCGTGCCCGGATCGTCCGGTCGCGCCCCCATGTCCGAGCTTGCCCTGGGGCACGAGGCGACAAACGCGGCGACGGCGTGCTACCCGGCCGCCGCGCGGCGCGTCACATGCGGAAGACGCCGAACGTCGTCTCGGGCACCGGGGCGTTGGCCGCGGCGGCCAGCCCGAGTGCGAGGACGCGCCGCGTGTCGAGCGGGTCGACGATCCCGTCGTCCCAGAGCCGCGCCGTCGAGTAGTACGGGTTGCCCTCGGCCTCATAGGTCGCGCGGATCTCGTCGGGATCGGCGTCGCCGACCATCGTGAGCACGGTCGCCGCCTGCTCGCCGCCCATGACCGAGATCCTGGCGTTCGGCCACATCCACAGCTGGCGCGGCTCGTACGCCCGGCCGCACATCGCGTAGTTGCCGGCGCCGAACGAGCCGCCGGTGACGACGGTGAACTTGGGCACGTCCGCGCAGGCCACGGCCATGACGAGCTTTGCGCCGTCCCGGGCGATCCCGCCTTCCTCGTACTCCTTCCCGACCATGAAGCCGGTGATGTTCTGGAGGAAGACGAGCGGGATGCGCCGCTTGCAGGCGAGCTCGATGAAGTGGGCGCCTTTCTGCGACGACTCGGCGAAGAGCACGCCCTGGTTCGCCAGGATCCCGACGGGATAGCCCTCGATGCGGGCGAAGCCGCAGACGAGCGTCTCGCCGTAGAGCTCCTTGAACTCCTGGAAGCGCGAGCCGTCGACGATCCGGCCGATGACCGCGCGCGCGTCGAGCTCGTGGCGGAAGTCCTCGGGGACGAGGCCGTAGAGCTCGGCCGGGTCGAGAGCGGGCGGCTCGGCCGGCGCGAGCTCCCACGGGCTCGGAGGCGGTGGGTCGAGGTGGCGCACGATCCCGCGCGCGATCGCGAGCGCGTGCTCGTCAGAGGTCGCGTAGTGGTCGGCGACGCCGGAGCGGCGAGCGTGGATGTCCGCGCCGCCGAGTTCCTCCGCGGTCACGTCCTGCCCGGTCGCCGCCTTCACGAGCGGCGGGCCGCCGATGAAGATGGTTCCCGTCCCGCGCACGATCACCGTCTCGTCCGACATCGCCGGGACGTAGGCGCCGCCGGCGGTGCACGAGCCCATGACGACCGCGATCTGCGGGATCCCGAGCGCAGAGAGGCGCGCCTGGTTGAAGAAGATGCGCCCGAAGTGGTCGCGGTCCGGGAAGACCTCCGCCTGCAGCGGGAGGAACGCGCCGCCCGAGTCGACGAGGTAGAGGCAGGGAAGCCGGTTCTGCCGCGCGACCTCCTGGGCGCGGAGGTGCTTCTTCACGGTCAGCGGGTAGTACGAGCCGCCCTTCACCGTCGCGTCGTTCGCGACGACGACGCACTGGCGTCCCTCGATCACGCCGAT
>DASSCD010000180.1:0-14243 GCA_035698005.1 Gaiellaceae bacterium
GGCGAGTCCACCTCGACCGTGTCGAAGCGCTCCGCGTAGTAGGCGAGGCGCGCCTTTGGCGTCGAGACGCCGCGGGGGTACCAGGCCTTGAGCAGCCCCTCGTCGGCGAAGCTGCACGTCCCCAGGCGGACGGTCGCGGGCACGGTAGGAGCCTAGGCTGATCCGCACGGTCGCCGCGCTTCTCGCGGCTGTGCTCCTCGCCACCGTCGCTGGCTGCGGCGGCATGGAGGGCGGCGGCGAGCGGCCGCTGCGCGTTCTCTTCGTCGGGAACAGCCTGACCGCGACGAACGACCTCCCGGCGGCGGTGAGGGCGCTCGCGGCGGAGGCAGGACGGCAGCCGGTCGAGACGCGGGTGGTCGCTCCGGGCGGTGTCAGCCTCGAGGAGCACTGGCGCTCGACGGGCGCGCGGCAGGCGCTCGAGGCTGGGCCGTGGGACGCCGTCGTCCTCCAGCAGGGGCCGTCCACGCTCCCCGAGAGCCGGGCGCACCTGCTGAGGTGGACGCAGCGCTGGGCGGATGAGGCGCGCGGGCACGGTGCGCGTCCGGCGTTGCTCGGGGCGTGGCCAGAGGCAGAGCGCCGGGACGCCTTCCCGGCGGCGATCGACTCCCATTCGGCGGCGGCGACGGCGTCCAAGACGACACTGCTGCCCGTGGCGGCGGCCTGGCGCGCCGCATGGAAGCGCGACTCGGGTCTCGAGCTCTACGGGCCGGACGGATTCCATCCGAGCGAGCTCGGAACGCAGCTCGCGGCGCTCGTCGTCTACGCGGGGCTCACCGGAGCAGATCCCGAGGAGCTCTCCCTGGACCTCGACGACGACGTCGCGCCCGTCGTGCGGGCGGCCGCGGCCGAGGCGCTTTCCGCTAGCGGGTGACGGGCGCCCGCAGGCCGGGGAGCCCGAGCACGGCCGTCCCGATCCGCACGCGCGCGCTCGCGGGCAGCGGCGGTTGGTCGAGGTAGAGGAGGTTCGAGCTCGAGTGCGCCGTCGACGAGGACGCGAGCGTCAGGGTGAGACGTGACCGCCTGGGGACGAACGTCGCCTGGCTGAAGAGGCGGATCGTGACCGTTCGGCGGCCATTCCGGGTCGGGATCCCGCCCGCGCCGACGACGATCTCCTTGCCCTGTGGCGTCCTCGCGGTCAACACCGCGACGAGGCGAGACCACCCGCCGGTTGCGGCGACGGGGACACGCACGGTCGGCGAGCCGAAGACCTCGATCGACTTGCGCAGTCGGGTCGTCGTGCGGACGGACTTGCCCCCTGGGGCGAACGTCGAGACGCCGGGGAGCGCGAGCGTGGTCGTGACCGTGCGCGGGAGCGAGGTCGTCCACCGCGCGGCGCCGACGAACCGCTCCGACGCGACCGCGACCGCGGTGGGAGGGTGCGTTGCCGGCGCGCCTCGCAGGTACGTGTCGAACCAGGCGCGCGCCTGCGTCATCAGGTACCCGGTATCGGCGGCCGGGAACGAGGAGGGCGTGTGGCCGTGGAGGCCGACGTAGAGCGCTTTCGGCCCGCGCAGGCGCTCGAAGGCGGTCGAGCCCTGACCGAGCCCGAAGAGGAAGTCCCGGCGGCCCTGCGCGATCAGCACGGGCGTCGTGACCGAACCGAGCTTCGAGAGGCTCGAGCGCTCGGCCGCCCAGGGGCGCGCCGGCACCGCGTTCCCGCTCAGAACGGCCGTCTGCAGGGCGAGGAGCGACGGGTCCCGCCTGGGCTCGGGGATCGACGCGGCGAGCCCCGCCACGAGCCCGGTCTTGACGAGCCCCTGCGGTGCGAGTGCCGTGTACAGGTCGCTCCACGTCTCGACGACGACGAGCGCCGCCCAGGGCACGCCCGCGACGAGGGAGTTGAGCGCCCCGCCGCCGCCGTAGGAGATGCCCCAGGCCCCGATGCGCGCGTCGGAGACGTCCGGGCGCGCGGCGAGCCAGTCACGCACCGCCCGCGTGTCCGCCACCTCGCGCGGCCCGGCGATCCCGACGAGCCCGCCCGACTGCCCGTGTCCCCGCGCGTCGAACGTGAGAACCGCATAGTCCTGGCCGACGAAGCCGTACCCCTCCGCGATCGCGTTCGTCTGCTGCCGGTCGCCGGCGAGCCCGTGCAGGAAGACGAGTCCGGGCCAGCCGCCTGCGGGCGCCTCCCCCTCGGGCACGTACAGGGTCGCCGCAATCGAGGTCCCGTCGTCCATCGGGATCGAGAGCTCCTGCCGCGCGAACGATGCCGCGGGCGCCTCACCGGCGACGAGCACGAGCGCCGCGACGACCGCCGTCAGGACGAGCCTGGGCACGCGATGCAGGGTAGAGGTCCTGCCCCGCTTCCTACAATCCCGCGGATGGACGGTCGCGCGATCGGCGTCTTCGACTCCGGGATGGGCGGGCTCACCGTCCTCCACGAGTGTCTCGTCACGCTCCCGCACGAGGACTTCGTGTACCTCGGGGACGGCGCCCGGCTCCCGTACGGGCCGCGCCCGCTGGACGAGATCCGGCGCTTCGCGGCCGAGATCGCGGGCTACCTCGAGCGAAGCGGCGTGAAGCTCGTCGTCGCCGCGTGCAACTCCGCGACGGCTGCAGCGCTGCCTGACCTCCAGCGCCGGCTGTCGGTCCCGGTCGTCGGCGTCCTCGCCCCCGAGGCGCACGCCGCCGTGCTCGCGACGCGCAACCGGCGCATCGGCCTCCTCGCGACGGAGGCGACCGTCGCCAGCGGGCGCTACCCGGAGCTCGTGCGCGCACTCGACGCCGGGGCCGAGGTCGTCTCGGTCGCGTGCCCGCGGCTCGTCCCCCTGATCGAGGGCGACGACCCGTTCGGCGAGGAGACCGCCGCCGCCGTCCGCGAGTACGTGGCGCCGCTGAAGGATGCGGGCGTCGACACGGTCATCCTCGGATGCACGCACTACCCGCTCATCCGGCCGATCCTGCAGCGGGTCCTCGGCCGCGGCGTCACGCTCGTCTTCTCGGCGGAGGAGACGGCGCGCGAGGTCGCCGAGACGCTGGCGCGCAAAGGCATCGAGAACGACGAGTCCAGGGAGGGCGCGTACCGGTTCCTCACGACCGGCGATCCGGACGTCTTCCGGGAGACGGGCAGGCGGTTCCTGCAGCTCCCGATCGAGGCGGCCGAGCACGTCGAGGTCTCCGCGCTCGAGGCCGCCGCAGCATGAGAGCCGACGGCCGGCGACCGGACGAGCTCCGCCCGCTCGAGATCCGCACCGACTTCCTCGAGCAGCCGCACGGCTCCGTCCTCTATGGCCAGGGGAAGACGATCGTGCTGTGCACGGCGACGGTGGAGGAGGGGGTGCCCCGCTGGCTGTACGGGAAGGGTCGCGGGTGGATGACGGCCGAGTACTCGATGCTCCCGGCCTCGACCGGCGAGCGCACGGCGCGCGCCGTCTCGCGCGGCAGGCCCGACGGGCGAACGGTCGAGATCCAGCGCCTCGTCGGCCGCGCCTTGCGCTCCGTCTGCGACTTCGAGGCGCTCGGCGAGCGCACGCTGTGGCTCGACTGCGATGTCCTGCAGGCCGACGGTGGGACGCGGTGCGCGTCGATCACCGGCGCCTGGATCGCCGCCAGCCGCGCGCTCGACCGCTTCGGGCTCTCGAAGGCGCTCCCGCGCTCGGTCGCGGCGGTGTCGGTCGGGATCGTCGGCGGCGAGCCGCTCCTCGACCTCGACTACGAGGACGACGCGTCCGCGGAGACCGACATGAACGTGGTCATGACGGGCGACGCCGAGCTCGTCGAGGTGCAGGCGACCGCGGAGCGGGACCCGTTCTCACGCGAGCTGCTCGACCGGCTGCTCGATCTCGCGGCCGGCGGGATCGCCGAGCTCACGTCCGCACAGCGCGAGGCAGCGGCCGCTCCCCGCGCGTGAAGCTCGTCCTCGCGTCCAGGAACCCGAACAAGCTCCGGGAGCTGCGGCGCGCGCTCCCGGCCTGGGAGATCGCCCTCCTCGACGCCCCCTACGAGCCCGTCGAAGACGGGAGCACGTTCCTCTCCAACGCTCGGATCAAGGCCCGGCACGGCCGTGCGCATGTGGAGCGCGACGCCTGGGTCGCCGGCGAGGACTCGGGGATCGAGGTCGCGGCGCTCGGCGGGCGCCCCGGCGTCGAGTCGGCGCGCTGGGCCGAGGACGGCGTCTCGCGGCTGCTCTCCGAGCTCGAGGGCGTCGACGACCGTCGCGCGCGGTACGTCTGCACGATCGTGACCCTCGCTCCCGATGGGTCGGAGACGGTGGCGGAGGGCACGCTCGAGGGGTCGATCGCGGAGTTGCCGCGCGGCGGCGAGGGATTCGGGTACGACCCGATCTTCGTTCCCATCGGTGACTCGCGAACGGTCGCGGAGCTCGGGGACGCGTGGAAGGCGGAGCACTCACATCGCGCCGAGGCCGCGCGGGCGCTCGCCGAGCGGCTCGGTGCAAGGCGCAAGTTGTAACGTGCGCGTCCGCGGACGCTGAAGCTGTTAGCGTCGCGCCGATGGACGCCGCCCAGGCGCTGGCCGAGCTGACCGAGCTCTCGTCGCAGGTCGAGTGTGCCGTCGTGCTACGCGCGGACGGCTCGGTGCTCGCGGCGACGCCGGAGGACGATGCGGCGGCGACGGCGCTCGCACGCGGAGCCCTCGACGTGCTCGCGACCGCCTTCGGGCTGCGCTCGAGCCCCCAGGAGGTCACCCGGGTCGAGGTCGAGCTCGAGGAGGGGGCTCTCTTCGTGCTGCGGGAGGGCGGACGGACGATTGCAGCGGTCACCGGCCCGCAGCCGACGGCCGGGCTCGTCGCGTACGACCTCCGCACCTGCCTCGAGCGGATCGAGCCGGACAAGCCGAAGCGGCGGAGCAGGGCGAAGGCGGCGGACGCGTGAGGCGTCTGCTGCGGCTCGTGCTGCTAGCCGCGCTCGCCGTGTGGGCCTGGCGGTTCTTCTTCGGGTCGAGGAAGCCGCCCGAGCGGGCGACGGCGTCCTACGCCGACGGGTCGTCGATCGTGCTCGCCCCCGACTCGGAGGCGTTCGAGAAGCTCGCAGCGGGGGCCCGCCAGGCGATCGGCGCATGACCACCGCTCGCCTTGGGCTCGCGGTCGCGGGGGAAACCGTGTTTCCCCCGCGAGCCCCCTTCTTCCTGAAGGCGCGGGGAACCTCCCGGTTCCCCGCAACCCTCCCCGCTCATAGCTCAACCGAGGTTGAGCTATGAGCGACGACGAGCTCGGGCGCCTGCTCGTCGACCGGGCGCTGCTCGAAGGGGACTTCGTGCTGCGCTCGGGGAAGCGCTCGTCCTGGTATCTCGACAAGTACCGCTTCGAGACCGACCCGGGGCTCCTCCGCGCCCTCGGCGAGCGCCTCGCCGAGGCGGTGAGCGAGTTCGAGCCGGACGCCGCCCGGCTCGCCGGCCCGGCTCTCGGAGCGGTCGCGTTGGCCGCTTCGGCATCGCTGGCGTCCGATCTCCCCTTCATCATCGTGCGCGGTGAGACCAAGGAATACGGCACGGCGAATCGCATCGAGGGGCCATTCGAGCCGGGCGAGCTCGTGTGCCTGGTCGAGGACGTGGTCACCACCGGCGGCGCCCTCGTCGAGGCCGTCGCGGCCCTCCGCGAGGCGGGGCTGCTCGTCCGCCAGGCCGTCTGTGTCGTCGACCGGGAGGACGGCGGATCCGACGCGCTCGCACGCGTCGGCGTGCGCCTTCGCGCGCTCTTCCGGGCCGAGGAGCTCGTGGGAGTGCGAAAAACCGCAGCAAAGCGGCATGGTTGAGCCAAATGCGAAGGGCTGTTAGGGTCCTTCGGTTTCCTGGAACCGAATCCACGTCAGGAGGAGGAACACGTGACCAAGCAGGATTTCGTGGACGCCGTCGCCGATAGGTCCGGCCTGTCCAAGCGGGATGCAGGCACCGCAGTCGACGCGGTGCTCGACACGATCACCGCGGCGCTCAAGGACGGCGACTCGGTGACCTTCACGGGCTTCGGCAAGTTCTCGACGTCGGCCCGCGCCGCGCGCATGGGCGTGAACCCGCGCACCGGCGAGCGGGTGCAGATCGCAGCGACGACGGTCCCGAAGTTCTCGGCCGGAAGCGCGCTCAAGTCCGCGGTCAAGGGCTAGGCCGACACCAGTTCGACCGGAGGGGCCGCTTCGGCGGCCCCTCCGCCTTTGCGCTCCGGGACTTGAGGTACGAACGTATGTTCGCTAGCCTCGGGACGCATGCAGCTCTCCTTCGACGCCGCGGACCGGCTCGTCGAGCTCGTGCAGGCCCGTCGCGGGCCCGTCGCCTCCGCCGAGGCGGCACAGGCGCTCTTCGCGCTCGAGCGCGCCCCGGAGGCGCTCGCCCGCTCGCTCCTCGACGAGGTCGTCGCCGGGGACTCCCGGCTCGCCTGGCTCGGCGCGCGGGTCGGGCTCGCGGGCGATCCCACCGCCGATATCGCGATCGAGGACGCCGAGCTCGTCGTCTTCGACCTCGAGACGACCGGCCTCGCCGCCGGGCGCGACGGGATGTGCGAGATCGGCGCCGTCCGCATGTCCGCGCTCGAGCTCGCCGACACCTTCGAGACGCTCGTGAACCCGGGCACGAGGCTTCCACGCCAGATCGCCTCGCTCACCGGCCTCCGCGACCCCGATCTGCGGCGGGCGCCGCCGCCGCGCGTCGCGGTCATGCGCTTCCTGCGCTTCGCGGGCGAGGCGCCGCTCGTCGCGCACAACGCCCGCTTCGACGTCGGCTTCCTCGACCGCGAGGTCGAGCTGCTCACCGGCCGGCGCGTCGCGGCGCCAGTCGTCGACACCGTATGGCTCGCGCGCCGGCTCCTGCACGAGCGCAGCGAGCGCTACTCCCTCGCGCAGCTCGCGCACTTCTTCGGCACCTCCTCGCGGCCGTGCCATCGCGCGCTCGCGGACGCCCTCGCGACCGCGGAGATCCTGGTCGCGCTCCTCGGCCTTGCCCAGGAGCGGGGCGCGCGGACGGTCGCGGACATCGTCGAGCTCGCGGCGCCTCGTGCGCGCAGGCTGAACACCAAGCGCGCGCTGGCGGCGGGCGCGCCGCGGTCACCGGGCGTCTACCTCTTCCGCGACCGCAACGAGACCGTCCTGTACGTCGGCAAGGCCCGGGACCTGCGCGCGAGGCTCCGCTCGTACTTCTCCGGGGCCCGGAAGCGGCCGGCGGTCGAGGCCGCGCTCGGTGCCCTCGAGCGGATCGAATGGCGAGCCCTCGGCTCCGAGTTCGAGGCGGCCCTCGAGGAGCTTCGGCTCATCCGCGGGCTGCGGCCGCCCGCGAACGCGCGCGGGAAACCTGGACGCGAGGCCTACCTCGCGCTGCGCGGCGACCGGTGGGCCGTCGTCTCGGAGCCCGGGCCGTTCGGGCCTATCCGGAGCAAGGCTCGCGCCCGGCTCGCGGCGCGTGCCCTCGACGGGTTCGAGGGTGACGACCTCGCCGACGCGCTGCTCCCGCTCCGCGCGCGGCTACACCGCCTCGCGGCCGACCTGCGCTTCGAGGACGCCGCCCGCATGCGCGACCGGCTGACCGCGCTCGAGGAGGTCGTCGAGCGCGTGGGCGAGCTCGAGCGGCTCCGGGCGACGCGGCTCTGCCTGATCGCTCCCGCCCGCCAACCGGGTCTGCGGCGGGCGTTCTTCGTCGCCGGCGGGCGGGTTGCGGCTTCACGGACGCTCTCCCCGGGCGCGGCCGGGCGGCTCGAGGTCGAGGCCGGGCTCGCCGAGGCCGCCCTCGCGGAGCCGTCGTTCGATCCCGCGGACGCGGACGAACTCCTCGTCGTCGCCGGCTTCGTCCGCCGTCCCGGCCCCGAGCTCAGGGTCGTGTCCCTCGACGCGGCGCAGATCCTGGCCGCGTGAGGCAGCCGGCGCTTGTCGCCGGGCGCCGGGAACTCCGCGCCTACGCTTTGTCGGGCATGGAGGAGCACCGGCACTTCGGCGACCGGCTCGCGGAGGCCGTCGAGCGGAAGCGAACCCAGCTCGTCGTCGGCCTCGACCCCCGGCTCGACGTGCTGCCGATGGAGCTGCGCGGAGAGGCCGTTCTCGGGCGTGCCTCAGCCGCCTCCGCGGTCGCCCGGTTCTGCAAGGGGATCTCGGAGGCGGTCGCGCCGTACGTCGTCGCCGTGAAGCCGCAGTCGGCGTTCTTCGAGGCCCTGGGATCGGACGGCGTGCGCGCGCTCGAGGAGGTCTGCGACCACGCGCGCTCGATCGGGCTCCTCGTCCTCCTCGATGCCAAGCGCGGGGACATCGGCTCGACCGCCCGGGCCTACGCCGCGGCGTACCTGGAGCCGCGCGACGCGCTCCCGCCCCTCGCCGACGCGATGACGGCGAGCCCGTACCTGGGTGAGGACTCGGTCGACCCGCTCCTCGCGGCCTGCCGGAGACACGACGCCGGGGTCTTCTTCCTCGTTCGGACGTCGAACGCGGGCGCCGCCGACGTCCAGGACCTTGCCCTCTCCGACGGTCGGATGCTCTGGCAGTACCTCGCTGAGCTCGTCGGCGAGTGGGGCAAGCCGCTCGTCGGCGAGCGCGGCCTGTCGAGCGTCGGGGCCGTCGTCGGCGCGACGTACCCGCGCGGCGTCTCCGAGGCGCGGCGGCTGATGCCGCAGACGCCTCTGCTGCTGCCCGGCGTCGGCGCGCAGGGAGCCACCCCCGCCGACGTCGCCCGCGCGTTCACGGGCGGCCCCGCGAGCGCGCTCGTCACCGCGTCGCGGTCGGTCATCTACGCGTTCCGAGAGACCGACGAGGACTGGCGTGCCGCCGCCGCCGGGGAGGCCGAGCGGCTCGCGACCCAGGTGTGGGCGGTCTCCGGCTGGTAGCCGCCAAGCAGGTGACAGTCACCGGCGATGACAGTCACCGGCCGAGCGTCCCGGGACGGGCGCGGTAGCATGTCGCGCCGGTGCTGCGCAGGGCCCTGCTCGCCGTCGTCGCCGTCGCCGCGCTGCTGGCGGCGCCCGTCCGGGCCTCGGGCGACGACCTCACTCCGACCGCGGCTCCGCCGCGGGTGGACGCTGCCGCCTACTACCTCGTCGGCGGGGACGGCGTGGTGCTCGCACGGTACGAGGCGCGCCAGCGCCGGGCGATCGCGAGCATCACGAAGCTGATGACCGCGGTCGTAACGCTCGAGCGGGCCGAGCTGGGGGAGGTCGTCACCGTGCCGTCCCGGGCGGCCGCGCTCGGCGGCTCGACCGCGTACCTGCGGGCCGGCGAGCGACTCACCGTCGCGGATCTGCTGCGGGCGATGCTCGTGTGGAGCGCGAACGACGCTGCCGAAGCCCTCGCCCTGTACGTGGGGCAGGGGTCCGAGCCTCGCTTCGTCACCGCGATGAACGCGAAGGCGCGCGCGCTCGGGCTGACGGACACTCACTTCGCGAACCCCCACGGGCTCGACGTGGCGGGTCATGTCTCGAGCGCCCGCGACACGACCCTCCTCGTCCGCTACGCCCTCGGCGTGCCCTTCGTCCAGGAGGCGCTCGGGCGCACGTCGGTGTCGCTCCCCGGAGGACGCGAATTCCCCTCCACCGACGAGCTGCTCGCGAGCTGGCCGCCGCTCGTGGGCGGGAAGACGGGGCATACGGACGATGCGGGCTGGTCTCAGGCGGCCGGTGCCGAGGCGCGAGGGGCGACCGTCTACGGGACCGTGCTCGGGACGACCGGCCCCGGCGCGCGGGACGACGCGCTCCGGACGCTCCTCCGGTACGGGCTCGACCGCTACCGGCGGGTGGCTGTGGTCGACGCGGGCCGCGTGTACGCCGAGGCCGGGACCGGGTACGGGCGCCCCGCGGTCGAGCTCGTGGCGCCGCGGACGATCGTGCGATCGCTGCTCGGCGGCACCTCGCTCGTCGAGCGGGTCTTCGTGCCGGAGTCGGTCGGCGTCCCGGTGCGCAAGGGCGCCGCGGTCGGGCGCGTCGAGGTGTATGCCGGCGACCGGCTGCTCGCGTCGTCGAACCTCGTCGCCGCCTCCGACGTCTCGGAGCCGGGCGTCTTCGGCAAGGCCTGGTGGTACGTGCGCACGACCGCGGGCAACCTGTGGGATGTCGTGACGTGATCGTCACCGTGACCGCCAACGCCGCGCTGGACCGCACGCTCACCGTGCCGGTCTTCCAGATCGGCTTCCGCCACCGCTCGATCGACGTGCTCACGCTCGCGGGTGGCAAGGGGATCAACGTGGCGCGCGCGTTGAAGCGGCTCGACGTGCCGGTCGTCGCGACCGGCTTGAGCGGCGGCAGGACCGGCACGCGGATCGTCGAGGAGCTGACCGCGGAGGCGATCCTCAACGACTTCGTCCGCATCTCCGCCGAGTCGCGGACGTCGACCGCGGTCGTCGACCCGACCTCGGGGACGTACACCGAGATCAACGAGTGGGGCCCCGAGGTCTCCCCGTCCGAGCTCGAGACGCTCGTCGAGAAGCTCCACTACCTCGCACGCGGCGCCGACTTCGTCGTCCTCGCCGGCTCGCTGCCGCGCAAGGTGACAACGTCGTTCTACGCCGACACGATCCGCGAGCTGACGAGGCGCGACGTACGGGTCGTCCTCGACAGCGAGGGCGAGCCGCTGCGCGTCGGCGTCGAGGCAGGCCCGTTCCTCGTGTCCCCGAACCAGCGCGAGGCGGAGCAGCTCGTCGGCCAGGAGCTCGAGGACGACGACGACTTCCTGATGGCGCTCGACGCGATCGCGGAAATGGGGCCTCGCAACGTTCTCATCACGCTCGAGAACGGCTGCTTCGCCCTTCTGCGCTTCGGGAAGAAGACGCGGAGGCTGCGCGCGTTCGCGCCGCACGTCGAGCCCGTCTCGCGCGTGGGTGCGGGCGACGTCCTCCTCGCCCGGTTCCTCGCCGCGGTCGTCGACGAGCTGTCGCCGGAGGACACGCTGCGGCTCGCGGTCGCCGCCGGCGCAGCCTCGGTGCGGGACGTCGGTGCGGGCCGCTTCGACCCCCAGGTCGCGGGGACGATCGCGGCGAACGTCGAGCTCGCCGAGCTGCAACCCGCCCGCTCGTAGACGGCCCCTAGACTCCGCGCATGGCCGCCTGCCCGAGGTGCGGGCACGAGAACGCCGACGACGCGCGTTTCTGCAGCTCCTGCGGCGCTCCCTTGACGACCTCGTTGCCCGCGCAGGAGCAGCGCAAGGTCGTGACCATCCTCTTCTGCGACCTCGTCGGCTCGACGGCACTCGGGGAGTCGACCGACCCGGAGGCCCTGCGCGCGCGTATGCGCAGGTACTTCGAGGACCTGCGGACGGTCCTCGAGCGGCACGGCGGCACGGTCGAGAAGTTCGTCGGGGACGCGGTCATGGCGGTCTTCGGGATCCCGATCGCGCACGAGGACGACGCCCTGCGCGCGGTGCGTGCCGCCGAGGAGATGCGCGCTGCAGTGGCCGAGCACGGGCTCGAGGCGCGCATCGGCGTCGACACGGGCGAGGTCGTCGTCGGCGGAGAAGGGGAGACCCTCGTCACCGGCGACGCCGTCAACGTCGCCGCCCGCCTCGAGCAGGCGGCGGCGCCGGGCGAGATCCTGATCGGGGCCGAGACGCGCCTGCTCGTCCGCGACGCCGTCCATCTCGAGCCGGTCGAGCCGCTCGCGCTGAAGGGGAAGTCGGCCGCGGTCGAGGCGTACCGGCTCGTCTCTGTGCTCGCGCGGGCGGAGGGGGTGTCCCGCCACCTGGACACCCCGCTCGTCGGGCGCGAGCGCGAGCGGCAGCGACTCCGGCGCGACTACGAGGACGCGGTCGCCGACCGCTCCTGCCGGCTCTTCACCCTGCTCGGGCCGGCCGGGATCGGAAAGTCGAGGCTCGTCGCCGACTTCCTCGAGCGAGTCGGCGACTCCGCCGACCTCCTCCGCGGCCGCTGCCTGCCCTACGGGGAGGGAATCACCTACTGGCCGCTCGTCGAGATCCTGACCGCGATCGACGTCGCTCCCGACACGATCGTCGCCTCTACGCCGGAGGAGACGAGGGTCGCCTTCCGGAAGCTGCTCGAGGCGCGCGCCGCCGAGCGCCCGCAGGTGGTCGTCATCGACGACCTGCAGTGGGCGGAGCCGGTCTTCGTCGACCTCGTCGAGCACGTCGCCGATCTCACGCGAGACGCGCCGGTGTTCCTCCTCTGCGTCGCGCGCACCGAGCTGCTGGACGCGAGGCCGGCCTGGGGTGGAGGCAAGCTCAACGCGACGTCGCTCCTGCTCGAGCCCCTCGACGACTCCGAGCGCGAGGCGCTGATCGATCTCCTGCTCGGCGACACCGACCTCAGCGAGGACCTGCGCCGGCGGATCTCCGCCGCATCGGAGGGGAACGCCCTGTACGTGGAGGAGATGGTCGCGATGGTCCGCGAGCGCGCGGGGGAGGAGGAGCTCGTCGTCCCGCCGACGATCCACGCGCTCCTGCAGGCGCGGCTCGACCTGCTCGCGGACGGGGAGCGTCTTGTCGTCGGGCACGCCGCGGTCGAGGGCGAGCTGTTTCACCGTGGCACTGTCGCGGTGCTCGTCCCCCCGGACGCGCACGACACCCTCGATGACCACCTCGCGGCCCTCGTGCGGAAGGAGCTGATCAGGCCTGCGTCCGCGCTACTGCCCGAAGAGGAGGCCTACCGGTTCCGCCATCTGCTGATCCGCGACGCCGCCTACGGCGCGCTGCCGAAGGAGCTGCGCGCCCGCCTCCACGAGCGGCTGGCGGAGTCGCTCGAAGGCTCCGCGCCTCACGCCTTCGAGCTCGACGAGATCCTCGGCTATCACCTCGAGCAGGCGTTCGAGCTGCGTGCGGAGCTCGGCCGCGAGGGCGACGCCGAGCGCGAGCTCGCCCGCCGGGCAGGGACGAGGCTCGTCGCCGCGGGAATGGGAGCACTCGGTCGGGCGGACTACCCCGGCGCGATCACGCTCCTGCAGCGCGGCGTCGGCCTGCTCCCCGACGACGACCCGCCGGGAATCGAGGCGCGGCTCGATCTGGCCCTGGCACTCGTGCGCCGGGGTGAGCTCGAACGAGCCGAGGCGCCCTTGCGCGCAGCGCTCGAGCAGGCGCGCCTGCTCGGCGATCGTGGCCTCGAGGCCCGAGGCCGGCTCGCCTACAACAGCCTGCGGATGAGGAGCCATCCCGACGCACGCGTCGAGGACGAGCTCGCCGAGGCCCTCGAGATCGCCGAGTGGCTGGAGCCGACCGGTGATCTGCGGAACCTGGCTCGCGCCAACATCGAGATCGGGACCAGCCGGTTCATGATCGGGCACGCGGGCGAGGGTGCGCTGGACCTCACCCACGCGGCGGAGCTCGCGCGCCAGGCGGGCGACACGGCGCTCGAGCGCGAGGCTTCGAATGCCCGGCTCAGGTTGATCGCATGGGGGCCGACGCCGGCTTCGGAGGGGCTCGAGTTCTGCACCGCGCTGCTCGACAACGAGGCGACGAACGCGGCACAGAAGGCGCACGCGTGGCAGGTGCGCGCGCTGTGCGAGGCGCTCCAGGGCGAGGCCGACCAGGCTCGCAGCTCGAGCTCGCACGCCTGGGCGTTGATCGAGGAGTTCGGCCTCACGCTGCACGCGGTCTCGTACGCGATGGACGTGGGCCACGCCGAGCTGGTCTCCGGCGACCTCCGCCGGGCGGAGCGCACGCTGCGGCAAGGACACGACCTCGTCGTCGACGTCGGCGATACCGGACAGCAGAGCACGGTGGACGCGCTGCTCGCCGAGGCGTTGCTCCTCCACGGCCGCTACGAGGAGGCACGCTCCCTCGCGGCGGGCGTTCGCGAGATCGCCGCGGCCGACGACCTGGACGCCCAGCCGCGCTGGCGCGCAGCCCTCGCGCGGGCACTCTCGGCGCGCGGCGAGCACGAGCAGGCGCTCGGCCTTGTGCGCGAGGCCGTCGCGCTCGTCGAGCCGATCGACCTCGTCGTGAAGTCCGCGGTCTACGACGCGCTCGGCGAGGTCCACGCTCGCGCGGGAGAGCTCGAGGAGGCGGCCACTGCCCTCGAGCGGGCGATCGCGCTGCACGAGCAGAAGGAGAACGTCGTTGCCGCCGCGCGTTCGCGAGCCGCGCTCGAGGGGCTGCGCTCCGCCCGGCGCTCGTAGACTCCCGGCCGATGCCGGAGCAGCGCAAGGTCGTGACGATCCTCTTCTGCGACCTCGTCGGCTCGACGGCCTTCGGGGAGTCGAGCGACCCGGAGGTCGTGCGCGCGCGGCTGAGGCGAACGTTCGAGAACCTGCGAGCCATCCTCGAGCGGCACGGGGGGACGGTCGAGAAGTTCGTCGGCGACGCGGTCATGGCCGTCTTCGGGATCCCCGCCTCGCACGAGGACGACGCCCTGCGCGCCGTGCGTGCCGCCGGGGAGATGCGTGCGGC
>DASSCD010000181.1:0-3454 GCA_035698005.1 Gaiellaceae bacterium
GCGCTGCGCGCGAACTCCGCGGCGCGCTGCAGCTCACCCGAGCCGCCGGCGCGCGAGACCTCGCGATGCCGCTCCATCTCGGCCCGATAGCCGTCGACGTCGACGACCTGGCCGCGCTCCTCCGCGAGCTCGACGGTGAGCTCGACCGGGAAGCCGTACGTGGCGGCGAGCGTGAACGCCTCCTCGCCCGTGACCGGCCGGTCGGACTCGAGCTCCTCGAACAGCCTGAGGCCTCGCTCGAGCGTCTCCAGGAAGCGCTCCTCCTCCTGGCGCAGGACGCGCTCGATCTCATGCGACTGCGACACGAGCTCCGGGTACGCGTCGCCCATCTGCGCGACGACGACACCGGAGAGCCGATGCACGTCGTGCAGCCCGACTCGCTGCGCCTGCTGTACCGCGCGCCGGATGATGCGGCGGAGCACGTAGCCGCGACCCTCGTTCGACGGCGTTACGCCGTCGCCCACGAGGAAGGCCATGCCGCGCCCGTGGTCGGCGAGGATGCGGTGCGCCTTCGTCGCCACCGGCGAGTCGCCGTGCGCGATGCCCGACTCCGCGGCGATCCACTCCATGATCTGGCGATACCCGTCGGTCTCGTAGACCGACCTCACGTCCTGCAGGATCGCTGCGCCCCGCTCCAGGCCGAGCCCCGTGTCGATGTTCTGCTCCGGCAGGGGGGTCAGCGTGCCGTCGGCGTGCAGCTCGTAGGACATGAACACGAGGTTCCAGAACTCGAGGAACCGGTCGCAGCGCGTGCAGGCAGGCGCGCAGTCCGGCTCCCCGCACCCGTGCTCGATGCCCCAGTCCCAGTAGATCTCGGAGTCCGGCCCGCACGGCCCCGGACCGCCGACCGACCAGAAGTTCTCGGAGCTCGGGAGGGGCACGATCCGCTCGAGCGGCATGCCGACCTGCTGCCAGAGCTCGATCGCGACCTCGTCGGGGCCGAGCTTCAGCTGCGGGTCCCCGGCGTGAACCGTGACCCACACGCGGTCCCAGTCGAGCTGCATGCGCTCGACGACGAACTCCCTTGCGAACGCGATCGCGCCCTCCTTGAAGTACTGCCCGAACGAGAAGTTTCCGAGCATCTCGAAGAACGTCAGGTGATGGGCGTCGAGCCCGACCTCGTCGATGTCCACAGTGCGGAAGCACTTCTGGCTCGTCGTCGTGAGAAGCGCCGGCGGCGGCCTGAGGCCGAGGAAGAACGGCATCTGCGGCTGCATGCCGGCCGTCGTCAGGAGGCTCGAGTGGTCCTCCGGAGGCGGGACGAGTGACGCCGAGGGCACTCGCAGGTGCCCTTTCTCCTCGAAGAAGGCGAGATACCCCTCGCGCAGCTCGGCGGTCGTGCGCATGCGGCGGATTGTACGAGTGAGGTGACCGGTGCCCGGCGCGCCTAGCCGGCGGGCCGAGGAGCCTCGGGTGGCTGCTCACCGGCCGCGCGGAGCTCCTCGTCGAGCTCGCTCTCGCGACGTGCCGCCGCCTCCTTGGCGACCGTCACGGCGTCGCCGACGTTCCGGCGCGCACGCAGTGCCGCGAACCCGTGCGAGATCCCGGAGGCGACGCCCGACACCTTCTTCACCGGAGTCGTGATCGCGGTCGAGACCGCGCGCACGGCCGTGTCGGCGCTGTCGGCCATCGACACCGCGCTGTCCGTGACGACGTCGAGCTTGTCGAGCTGGTCGTTCACGCGGTCGACCGTCCCTCCCGACTTCACGAACACCGGCAGCAGGTCGCGCTCGGTGCCTTTGATGAACGCCGAGAGCCGCGCGAACGTCCCGCCGAGCCGCACGAGCATGTAGGCCAGCGCTGCGCCGACGACGAGGAAGAAGATCGCGAGCGCGTAGTCGAGGACGTCGCCGGCGGTCGAGGAGAGCACGGTCACGGGCGGGATCCTAGATGGTCGGCTTCAGGCAACGTCCGAGATGACTCCGGCGCCGACGACGGCGTCGCCGTCGTAGAGCGCTGCGACCTGCCCCGTCGCGACCGCGTGGGCGGGCTCCTCGAGCTCGAGCGCGAACCCTCCCTCGACGGGCTCGACGCGGGCGGGCACCGGCGCGGAGCGGT
Organism: Gaiellaceae bacterium; assembly: GCA_035698005.1. GTDB lineage: Bacteria > Actinomycetota > Thermoleophilia > Gaiellales > Gaiellaceae > GMQP-bins7. Next base: position 2,059 of record DASSCD010000181.1, read on the forward strand.
AGCGGAGCTTGGCGTCGACCCGCTCCACGGGAACGTGGAGCGCGCCCTCGGCCTCGACCCGCGTCACCGCAAGCGACTCCCGAGGGCCGACGATGACCGCATTCGCGGAGCGGTCGGTCCCGAGGACGTACAGCGGCCGCGCGGCGGCGAGACCGAGCCCGCGGCGCTGCCCGGGCGTGAAGCGCCAGTAACCGTCGTGGCGGCCGAGCTCCCGGCCGCTCTCGTCCAGGATCGGCCCCCTGGCGGTCGCGAGGCCGTGTCGCTCGAGGAACCGCCGGTAGTCGCCCCCCGCGAGGAAGCAGGCCTCCTGGCTCTCCACCCGGCCGGCGGCCGCGAGCCTGGCACCGGCAGCCTCCGCTCGCGTCGCCGCCTTCGTCTGGCCGCCGAGCGGGAAGCGGACCCGGTCGAGGATCCCCGGGTCGAGCGTCGAGAGCATGTACGACTGGTCCTTCTCCGGGTCGGCGCCGCGCCCGACGAGGAAGCGTCCGTCGCGCTCGACGACCTGCGCGTAGTGGCCGGTCCAGAGCTCCTCCACTCCCGCTCGCTCCGCGAACGCGAGGAGCGCGTCGAAGCGGAACGCACCGTTGCAGCGCGCGCACGGGTTCGGCGTGTCGCCGGCCGCGTAGCCGTCGGCGAACGGCGTGACCACCGCCTCCCGGAACTCCTCGCGCAGGTCGAGCGTCACGTGCGGGCGCCCGAGCGCATGACACGTCGCCCGCGCCGCGGCGACGGCCTCCGTGGAGCAGCACGCCCGCTCGGCGGACGGCCCGTCGGGGTCCTGCCAGAGCCTGAGCGTGACGCCGAGCGCTCGCGGGCCCGCCCGGAGGAGCGCGACCGCGCTGTCGACCCCACCGCTCATGGCGACCGCGACGCGACCCCGCTCCGGCGCCGCCCGAAAGACCTGCCCGAGTGCCACGGCGAGCGCCTCGACGGCGAGCGGCTCGCCGCCGACGCGCGCCGCCTCGAGCAGCGTCAGGCCCGCGAGCGGGGGCTCGAGTCCCTCCGCGTCGGACTCGACGACACGGTCGCCGTCCACGCGCAGCCGGAGGGCGCGCCACTCGCCGCCCCGCGTCGCGTCACCGTAGACCTCCTCGATCATCGGACCAGGCTAGCGAGGACCGCGGCACGGAAGCGACCGGCTCAGGAATTTCCGAGCCCGGGAGCGCCCGCCCTGCGCTACGACCGGTCGCGAAGCGACCGGCTTCAGGGGTTGTCGCGATCGGGGTTCGCGCTAGCGGGATGCCCGATCTGCGGGAAACGAGTGCGACCCTGGGCTTCGAACCGGTCTCGACAGCGATCGGTGTCAGTCTTTACGACAACCAGTTACCCCGCCCTGAGACGCCACCCGGTCGCGACAGCGACCGGCTTCGGCTTCAGGGGTTGTCGCGATCGGGCG
>DASSCD010000182.1:0-5513 GCA_035698005.1 Gaiellaceae bacterium
GATCTCGGTCTGGGCATTGCGGAAGGACTCGAGGTTCTCCTGGAGGTCACGCGCCTCGTCCTCGCAGACCGGGGTGAACGCGAACGGGTGGAAGACGAGGAGCACGTTCGAGCGGCCCGCGAACTCCGAGAGCCGCACCCGTTTTCCGCGGGTCACCTCGAGGTCGAACTCCGGCGCCCTGTCACCTGTCGCCACCGCCATCCGCCTGCTCCTCTCCCGATCCGGTCGGGCGATAGTACCGCCGGCCCTGCAGCTCCTCCGGGAGGTACGAGTGCTCGAAGCCCGCGGGGTCGTCGTGCGGGTAGACGTAGCCTTCGCCGTGGCCGCGCGCCTTCGCCGCCGCCGCGTGGCCGGTCGAGCGGAGCATGGTCGGCGGACGCGCGTTCCCGTGCTCGCGGACGTCCTCGCGCGCTTCCCAGATCGCGATCGCGGTGGCGTTCGACTTCGGGGCGCGGGCCAGGTAGATCGCCGCCTGGGCAAGGTTCAGCTGCGCCTCCGGGAGGCCCACGTGCTCGAGCGCCTGTGCCGCCGCGACCGCGACGACGAGCGCGTTCGGGTCGGCGTTGCCGACGTCCTCAGAGGCGAGGATGACCATGCGCCGCGCGATGAAGCGGGGGTCCTCGCCGGCCTCCAGCATCGCCGCGAGGTAGTACACCGCCGCATCGGCGTCGCCCCCTCGCATCGACTTGATGAACGCGGACGCGAAGTCGTAGTGCTGGTCGCCCTTGCGGTCGTACAGCAACGGGCGCTTCCGGGACGCATCGAGGACGTGGCCCTCGGAGACAGGAGCGCCTTCCGCCTCCGCGGTCGCGTGCGCGAGCTCGAGGATCTGCAGTGCGGCACGGGCGTCGCCTCCGGCGCGGGCGGCGATCAGCGCGACGGGGCCGTCACCGACCTCGGTCGCGAGCACCGCGGCGCCGCGCCGCACGATCTCGGCGAGCTCCTCCTCGGAGAGGGCGGTCAGCTCGACGACCGTGCAGCGTGAGAGGAGCGCCGAGTTGACCTCGAAGTACGGGTTCTCGGTCGTCGCCCCGATCAGCGTCACGAGGCCGTCCTCGACGGCGTGCAGGACCGAGTCCTGCTGCGCCTTGTTGAAGCGGTGGATCTCGTCGATGAAGAGGATCGTCCGCAGGCCGTTGCCGCCGAGCCGGTCCCGCGCTCGCGCGATGACCGCGCGGACGTCGTCCACGCGGGCGGAGACGGCGGAGAGCTCCTCGAAGGCCGCTCCGGTGCGGTCGGCGACGATGCGCGCGAGCGTGGTCTTCCCGGTCCCGGGCGGGCCGAAGAGGATCATCGAGGGCGGGCGGTCGTCCTCGATCGCGCGCCGGAGCGCCGAGCCCTCGCCGAGGACGTGCGTCTGGCCGACGAGGTCCTCGAGCCTGCTTGGCCGCAGACGCACCGCGAGTGGGGCGTTCTCGGCCTGGCGCGAGGCGGCGGCTTCCGCGAAGAGGTCCCCCACGGCGGAAGTATGCTCCGGTCGATGACGGGGGCAGAGGCCGAGGACTACTCGCAGCCGATCCTCGCGGGGGGCGCCGCCTCCGACTACGAGCGCTATCTGAACACCGAGGAGCTGCTTGCCCTGCAGAAGGGCGAGGACGAGTGGGTGCACCGCGACGAGCTCCTCTTCCAGGTCACGCACCAGTCCTCCGAGCTGTGGCTGAAGCTCTGCTGGAACGACGCCGGCGAGGCGGTTCGTCTGATCGAGGAGGGCGACCTGCGGGGCGCCCTTCGTCTTCTCGGGCGCGCGGCGCTCTGCCTCCGCTTCGTCGTCGCGCAGCTCGACATGCTCGAACGCATGTCGCCGTGGGAGTACCAGGAGATCCGCAAAGTGCTGGGACACGGGTCCGGATTCGACTCACCGGGCTGGCGCGAGCTGCGTCACGTCTTCCCGCGCCTCGGCCAGGCCTTCCACACGACCAGGCGGGCGGCCGGGCTGTCGATCGCGGACGTGTATGTCCGGGGCCGCGAGCACGAAGAGCTGTACCAGCTCGCGGAGGCGCTCCTCGAGCTCGACGAGCGCGCGCAGCACTGGCGCATGCGGCACTACCAGGTCGTCGCGCGGGTCATCGGCGACAAGGTCGTCGGGACGCAGGGGACGCCGGTGGAGCTCCTCGGCCGGCTCATCTCCACGACCGCGTTCCCGGAGCTCTGGGAGGTCCGGAACGAGCTGACCGCGCTCTCGAAGGCCGAGAGCTAGTGGCGCTCGCCGAGGGTGTGGGCCTGCGTGAGGAGGTCACCTCGCTCCTACGGGATCTCGTTCGCGCGAACACGGTCAACCCGCCGGGCAACGAGGTCCGCGCGGCGGAGGTGCTTCGCGACTACTTCGCACGCGACGGCATCGAGGTCGAGCTCTACGCACGCGAGCCCGACCGGCCGAACGTCGTCGCCCGGCTCGAGGGCGGCGGCGGGCCCTCGTTCGCCTTCCTCTCGCACACGGACACGGTCCTCGCCGACCCCGCCGAGTGGGACCGCGATCCGTGGTCCGGCGATCTCGTCGAGGACGAGGTGTGGGGCCGCGGGGCGCTCGACATGAAGGGCCAGGTCGCCGCATCCGCGGTCGCGTTCGCGTCGCTGCAGCGCGAGGGCTTCCAGCCGTCCGGCGACCTCCTGTTCGTCACGGTCGCCGACGAGGAGGTCGGCGGCGTCGGCGGGGACGACGGCTACGGGCTGCGCTGGCTCGTGCAGGCCCATCCGGAGGCCGTGCGCTGCGACTACGCGGTCAACGAGGGCGCTGGTGACCGCGTCGTGCTCGGCGGGACGCCGTTCTACGGGTGCGCCACGGCCGAGAAGATGTCCGCGCCGTTCGTCCTCCGCGTCCGGGGTCGAAGCGGCCATGCGTCGATGCCCGGGATCGCGGACAACGCGCTCGTGAAAGCGTCGCGCTACGTGGACGCGCTCGGCTCGTACGTGCCAGAGCCCACGCTGATCCCGGAGGCGCGCCGTCTGCTGGAGACCGTCCTCGGAGAGGCGCCTCCTCCGGACGAGGCGGTCGCACGCGCCTATGCGCTGCACCCCCTGCTCGCGGCGGTCGTGCAGCCGCTCCTCTCCCTCACCCTCTCGCCGACGATGATCGAGGCGTCGCACCAGCGGAACGTCATCCCGGCGCTCTGCGAGGTCACGGTCGACTGCCGCCTGCTCCCGGAGCAGACGCCGGCCGACGCGGAGCCACTGATCCGCGCTGCTCTCGGCGACGGCGACTACGAGCTCGAGTGGTCGGAGGCCGTCGGCGGGACACGTTCGCCGTTCGACACGCCGCTCTGGGACGTCCTCGTCGAGTTCACGGCGGGCATCGAGCCCGGGGCGCGCCTGGCGCCGATCGCCTGCCCCGGCTTCACGGACAGCCACTACCTCCGCGAGTCCTTCGGAACGGTCGCGTACGGCTTCTTCCCGATCCGGGCGATGGACCCGGAGCTCGCGACGAAGCTGGTGCACTCGGCGAACGAGCGGGCGGCGGTCGACGACCTCGAGCTCGGCGTCGACATGCTGCGCTCCACCGCGCTCGGGCTGCTCGCCTGACCCGCCGGTTGACGGCGCCGGTTCCTTTCCGCGACCATCGTGCCCGTGGAGGACTCCGCCTGAACACCGCTCGCCTCCGGCTCGCCCCCTTTTTCTCGGCACCGCGGGGAACCTCCCGGTTCCCCGCACCCCTCCCCGCTCATAGGGCAACGAAGGGCGCCCTATGAGCGACCACGCGGACGCGCTCGTCGTCTTCGGTCTGACGGGCGACCTCGCCCGGAAGATGACGCTGCCCGCGCTCTATCGCCTCGCCGAGCAGGGTCTGCTCGGGTGCTCGGTCATCGGCGTCGGGCGCAGGCCCGTGCCCCGCGACGAGCTCGTCCAGCATGCGACCGAGGCGATCGAGGCCGCCGTCGACGACGTGGACGAGCAGGTGCTCGGATCGCTGCTCGCCCGGCTCGAGTACATCGGCGGGGACGCCGAGGAGGGCCCGGTCTACGACCGGCTGCGCGACGCCCTCGGGGACGCGAAGACGCCGGTCTACTACCTCGCCACCCCACCGGCGATGTTCCTCGAGGTCGCCGAGGAGCTGGCGGGGGCGGATCTCGTCCGCAACGGGCGGCTCGTCGTCGAGAAGCCGTTCGGCACCGACCTCCGCTCCGCCCGCGAGCTGAACGCGAAGCTGACCGCGATCTTCCCGGAGAACCGGCTCTACCGCATCGACCACTTTCTGGGCAAGGAGCCGGTGCAGGACATCATGTACCTCCGGTTCGCGAACGCGCTCTTCGAGCCGCTCTGGAACCGCGAGCACGTCGAGTCGATCCAGATCACGATGGCCGAGGACTTCGGCGTCGAAGGGCGCGGCTCGTTCTACGACCGGGTCGGCGCGATCCGCGACGTCCTCCAGAACCACCTCCTGCAGGTGCTCGCACTGGTCGCCATGGAGCCGCCCTCGGGCGACCACGACGCGATACCGCGGCGGCGCGCAGACGTCTTCCGGGCGATGCCTGAGGTGGATCCGACGCACGCCGTCCGCGGCCAGTACGGGGGGTACCTCGACGTCGAGGGCGTCGCCCCCGGGTCGGACACGGAGACGTTCGTCGCGGCCCGGTTCGAGATCGAGAACTGGCGCTGGGCGGGAGTGCCGATCCTGATCCGCGCCGGCAAGTCCCTCCCGGTTACGGCGACCGAGGCCGTCGTCCGGCTCCAGCGGGTTCCGCAGATCCAGTTCGGGAACCATCGCCTCGACTGCCCGGGCGACGACGACATCGTGCTGCGCGTCGGGCGCAATGCGGGCGTCACGATCGGCCTTCGCGCGAAGACGCCCGGGAAGGAGGTCTCGCAGCCCGTGTCGCTCGACCTCGATTTCGCCGAGGAGCTCGGAGAGCCGCCGCAGCCGTACGAGCGTCTCCTCGCGGACGCGTTGCGCGGCGACGACACGCTCTTCCCGCGCTGGGAGGTCATCGAGGAGACGTGGCGGATCGTGCAGCCGCTGCTCGAGGAGCCGCCCCGGATCGAGTCGTATGCGCCGGGCACCTGGGGACCGAAGAGCGCCGACGCGCTCGCCGCGCGGCACGGCGGCTGGCGGGAGCCCCTCGCCCAGCCCGTTCCTGTCCCGGCTTGACGGCCGCCGCACCAGGGAGCTACCCTCGGTCGGTTCCGGCGACCCGAAGGAGGTGCGTGAGATGACCGTGATCGACGCTTCCTTCGTGTACGTCGCCTGACCTACACCTCGACGAGCAGCCCCGTGTGAGAGCGGCTCGCGTCCGGTCGTCCGGCGGCGCCTCGATGGATGCCGACCCTGCGAAGGAGACCGAGTGCTCGCACACGAGAAGCGCCCGGGCGGCGACGTCCGGACAATCGACGATCCGACCGCGCGCATGCGCCTGCACGCACTCGACGCCTGGGTGGGAGATATCGCCGTGCTCACGGACGCCCCGCGCCTCCGGGAGATCCTGTACGACGGCGCGCTCGAGGGGGGCGCGCTCGTCGTCGGCGAGGAGTTCCACGTCTTCCCGAACGGCGCCGTCACGGGCGTGCTCGTCCTCGCGCAGTCG
>DASSCD010000183.1:0-3231 GCA_035698005.1 Gaiellaceae bacterium
CCGTCCTCCACGAGCAACGCCACCGAGTCGGTGAGGTACAGCTCGCCCTGCGCATTCTGCGGCGAGAGCCGCTCGAGCACCGGCCACAGCGCCTCGGACCGGAACACGTAGATCGACGAGTTCACCTCGCGGACCTCGAGCTCCTCGGGCGACGCGTCGCGCGCCTCGACGATCGCTCGCAGCCCGCCGTTGCCGTCGCGGATCACCCTCCCGTAGCTGCCGGGTTGCTCGGGCTCGAACGAGAGCACGGTCGCGCTCGCTCGCTCGTGACGGTGCACCCCGACGAGCTCTGCGAGCAGGGCCGGCGTGAGGAGGGGCGTGTCACCGGAGAGCACGAGGACGTCGTCGGCTCTTCCCTCGAGCGCGGACCGGGCGCTGCGAACGGCATCGCCGGTACCGCGCGGCTCCTCCTGGATCGCAACGTCCAGCCCGTCGAACGCGTCCGCAGTCGCACGGGCCGCGACGACGACCACCGGATCGGCGTCGAGTGCCCGTGCGGCGGCGAGGACCCAGTCGACCATTCGCCTGCCGAGGAGCGGGTGCAGGTGCTTCGGCGTCGCCGAGCGCATGCGCGTGCCGAGCCCCGCGGCCATGACGACCGCGCCCAGCGTGGGAGTCCGTCCCGCGGGCATCGTGGCTGGGGCGCCAGGATTCGAACCTGGGATCACGGGACCAAAACCCGTTGCCTTACCACTTGGCCACGCCCCAGAGCCCGCTCATCTTGCCAGCCTCACCTGCGGACGAGTGGGCGCGTGAGCCACGTTCTCGCGCGGCCGTCGAGCTCCTGGGCCGCGCGGTGCGCAGCGTCCTCGTCCTCGAAGAGGGCATACACGACAGGCCCGGCGCCCGTGACGTCGGAGCGGAACGCGCCGAGACGCTCGAGCTCCGAGGCGAGCGTCGAGGACGCCAGGTCGTTGCGCGGAAGCTCGGCGAGGTCGCGCGGTGCGGTCACACGCCGGAGGGCGGCAGCGAGTGCGTCACGTCGTTCGTGGAATCCGTCCCACCCCAGGCGGTTGTCGAAGGAGCGGTACACCTCGGCGGTCGACGCCTTCGCTGCGCTTTGCTCGAGGGCCAGGAGGACGACGTAGTCGTCGGGCAGCTGCAGCGGGACGAGCTCCGTGCCGTCGCCGGAACCGAGCTGGGCACCCCCGCGGAGGAAGAACGGGACGTCCGAGCCGACCGTCGCGGCGACGCGGTGCAGCTCGTCCGGGCCGAGGGGCCGCCGGAGCCGCTCGTTCGCGAGCACGAGCGCTGCGGCGGCGTCCGAGCTGCCGCCGCCGAGCCCGGCCGCCACCGGGATCCGCTTGTCGATCCGCACGCGCCAGCCGGGGTGGGTGCCGGTCGAGCCGGCGAGGGCTGCGAGGGCCGCGCGGACGAGCGTGTCCGAGCTGAAGCCCTCGACGACGAGGTCCTCCGCGGGCTCGAGCTCGACGACGTCGTGCAGCTCGAGTCCCTGCAGCACCGTGAGGACGTCGTGCTTCCCGTCCGGGCGGAGCGGCCCGACCACGAGCGCGAGGTTGACCTTCGCGTGCGCCTTCACGCCAGCGCCTCGGCGAGCCCGACGAGCTCACTCGGCTCGAGCTCCTCCGCGCGCACGCGCGCGTCCCGGCCGATCTCCGCGAGCGCCGCCTCCGCCGTGGAGCGGGAGACGAGACCGGTGAGCGCCAGCGAGTTGGCGAGGGTCTTCCGCCGGTGGGCGAACGCCGCCTCGACGACGGGCCGGACGAGGGCGAACGGCGGTCCCGGGACACGGGTGAACGCGACGAGGGCGGATTCGACTCGCGGCCTCGGTCGGAACACGGCCGCCGACACCGGGTGGAAGCCGACGCGTCGCGCATGGAGCTGGATCAGCACGGAGACCGCCCCGTAGGCCTTCGTGCGTGGCTCGGCGAAGAACCGGTCGGCGACCTCGCGCTGCACCATCACGCACCAGCGCTGGAGGGACGGCACGCGTTCGATGCTCTCGACGACGAGCGGCGTCGCGACGTTGTAGGGAAGGTTGGAGACGAGCTTCCCCGGCGCTGGGTCGAGCGACGCGAGGTCGATCGCGAGCGCGTCTGCGAACACGAGCCCGACGTTCGCGAGCCCGGCCAGAGCAGCGTCGAGCGGATCTGCGAGCGAGCGGTCGAGCTCGACTGCGTGCACGTGCCGAACCCGCTCCGCGAGATAGCGCGTGAGGACGCCGAGCCCGGGCCCGACCTCGAGCACGACGTCTTCGGCGTCGAGCTCCGCCAGCCGACCGACGACGCCGAGGATGTTCTCGTCGACGAGGAAGTGCTGGCCGAGCGACCTCTTCGGCGCGACGTTCACGAGAGGCGGAACGCGGCGACCGCGTTCGCGTGCGTGCGGGCGCCGAGCTCGTCGGCGTCCTCGCCCCGGGCCTCCGCGAGCGTGGCGACCGCGTGGACGACGTGCGCGGGCTCGTTCGGGCGTCCTCGGACCGGCTGCGGCGCGAGGTACGGGCTGTCCGTCTCCACGAGGAGTCGCTCGGCCGGCACCGCGGCAGCGGCGCGTCGGAGCTCCTCTGCCTTCGGGTACGTGACGTTGCCGGCGAACGAGAGGTAGTAGCCGCGGTCGAGAGCCGGTCGGAGCAGCTCCGGCGACGAGAAGCAGTGGAGCACCACGGTGCCGCCGAAGGCGGCGAGCGCCTCCGCGGTCTCCTCCGCCGCGTCGCGGCTGTGGATCACGACGGGGAGGCCGTGGTCGTCGGCAAGCGCGAGCTGGGCGTCGAAGAGCGTGCGCTGCTGCTCGGGCGTCGCGAAGCGGCGCACGCCGTCGAGCCCCGTCTCCCCTACCGCGACCGCCTTCGGGTGCGCGAGGAGCTCGCGGAGCTCGTCCAGCCTGCCCGCATCCGGCCCTCCCGCGCTGTGCGGATCGACGCCGAGAGCCGCGTGTACCTCGGGGTGCTCGTCGGCGATCGCGAGCGCAGCGTGGCACGAGTCGATGCCCGTCCCGATCGTGACGATCCGGGTGACGCCCGCAGCCCGTGCTCGCTCGACGAGGACGTCCGCCGGCTCGTCGCACGCGTCGAGGTGCGCGTGCGAGTCGGTCACGCGGGCGCGGCCGCTTCCATGCGCGCCAGCTCGTCCGCCACGACGCGCTCCGCGTCGAGCTTCGCGAAGAGCGGTGACGGCTCCCGGAGGGTCTGCCCGGGCGGGAGCGCGCCCGGCTCCCAGCTGCCGACCCAGCCCTCGTAGTCGCCCGTGAGGACAACGTGCTCCGCGCCGTCCT
>DASSCD010000184.1:0-27350 GCA_035698005.1 Gaiellaceae bacterium
GGCCGGGTAGCCCAACTCGCCGGCGGCCGTAACCGCCTCGTCGCCCGAGTGCGCGAGCCGCTCGGGCACGAGCGGGATGCCGTAGGCGAGCAGCAGCTCCCGCGTCGTCGCGGGGTCGAGCCACAGGTCCTCCACCTCGGCGAGCGCGCGGTCGACCACCCGCTGCGCGGCCTCGCGGTCGATGCCGTCGAGCTCGGACGGGGTTCCCTGCGGGCGTCGCAGCCACTCGGCACGCTCCGCGGCTCGGCCGAGGGCGCGCGCGGCCGACTCCGGGTATGCGAAGGCGGCGACGTGACGCGACCCACGGAGGACTGCGGGGACTCCCTCGGAGGACATGACGACCGCGAGCACGGGCTTGCCGGATGCTGCCTCCCGCGCCGTTCGCTCCACCGCGGCCGCGACCTCGTCCGCCGTTCCGCTGACGGCTGGCACGAAGAGGACGATGACCGCGTCGACCACCGGGTCGGCGAGCAGAAGAGGCAGCGCGGTCGCGTACGACTCGGGTGTCGCGCCGCCGAGCATGTCGACCGGGTTCGCGACGCTCGCCTCGGCGGCGAGCTCGGCCCGCAGCCCGGCGACCGTTTCCTCGCCGAGCGTGGGGAGCTCGAGGCCCGCGGCCTCGCAGGCGTCCGCCGCGAGGATCCCCAGCCCGCCCGCGTTCGTGAGCAGGGCGACCGAGCGGCCCGCGAGACGCGGCTGGCTCGAGAGCAGCGTGGTCGCGTCGACGAGCTCCTCGAGCGAGGTCGCCCGGATGACGCCGGCCTGGCGGAACAGCGCGTCGGCCGCCGCCTCGGAGCCCGCGAGCGCGGCGGTGTGCGAGCTCGCCGCGCGCTGCCCGCTGGCGGAGGTGCCCGCCTTCAGCGCCAGGATCGGCTTGCGGCGGGCGACGCGGCGCGCGAGCCGGCCGAAGCGACGGGGATTCCCGAAGGACTCCACGTACAGGAGGATCGCCTCGGTCGCGTCGTCGTCCTCCCACCACTCGAGCAGGTCGTTGGTCGACACGTCTGCCTTGTTCCCGATCGAGACGAACGCCGAGAGCCCGAGTCCGCGCGTGACAGCGGCTTCGAGCAGCGCGAGCCCGAGCGCGCCGCTCTGCGACGAGAACCCGATGTTCCCGGGCGGGGCAGCGCGGCTCGCGAACGTCGCGTTCAGGCTCGGACCGGCGACGGCGATGCCGAGGCAGTTCGGGCCGATGAGCCGCGCGCCGTGCGCGCGCACGAGCGCGAGCAGCTCCTCCTGCCTCGCGGCGCCCTCGGTCCCGACCTCGGCGAACCCTGCGGAGATGACGACGAGCGCACGGACGCCCTTCCGGAGCGCGTCCTGGGCTGCCTCGAGGACGGCGCCGGCGGGGACGCTGATCACGGCGAGGTCGACCTCGTCCGGGATCTCCGAGACGCTGCGGTAGCCACGAACGCCTGCGACGGAGCTGCCGTCGCGGTTGACCGGGTACGCGGTCCCGGCGAAGTCCGCCTCGAGGACGTTGCGAAAGAGCTCGCCGCCGATCGAGCCCCGCCTGCGCGAGGCACCGACGACGGCGACGCTCACCGGCTCGAAGAACGGGCGCAAGGACGCCGTCACCGCGACGTGGTCGCGCTCGTCCAGCCGCTCCTCGTACCGCTCCGTGCGTGCAATCGGGAACTGGATCTCGATCTCGCCGCCTGCGAGCTCACGCGTGAGCTCGAAGCCCAGCCCCTCGAAAACGCCGAGCATGTTCCGGTTGTCGGCGAGGACCTCGGCGACGAAACGCTCGATACCCTCGCGGCCTGCGCGCAGGGCGAGCTGCTCGACCAGGCGCGTCCCGATTCCCCGCCGCTGGTACGGGTCGGCGACCGCGAAGGCGGCCTCGGCGGCGGCGGGGTCGCGCAGCCGCTCGTAGTTCCCGACCGCGACGACGACCTCCCGGCCGTCCTCGGCGAACGTGCCCAGGAGCGCGCCGCGCTCGACCCAGTCGGGCTCGAGCAGCTGCTCGACGAGCTCCGGGCCGAGACTCGGGAACCCGTGGAAGCGCAAGTACAGGCTCCGCTCGGAGAGCGCGCCGAAGAACTCGACGAGCTCCTGCTCGTCCTCCCGGCGCGGCGCGCGGAGGCGCAGCGTCGATCCGTCTCGCAGGATGACGTCGGAGACGTCGACGGTCACGGGCCCCATTCTCGCGCGTGGGCGCACCGTCTGGGTCCGTGGCAACGCGCGTCCCGTTTCGGGTTGTCACGGATCCTGCCCGTCGCCGCCGTCGGCGTACAATCCACGCTGTGACGACGACGGTGGTCTTCCTCCGTGGCCGTTCGGCGCCGATCGGCGCCGGGCGCTCCCGGCCAGCACTTCCTTCGCAGTAGTCGCCTCGCGCAGGCGCTCGTCGCCGAGGCAACCGTGGCGAGCGGCGATCTCGTCGTCGACATCGGCGCAGGCGCCGGCGCGCTGACACGGGCGCTCGTGGACGCCGGCGCGCGGGTCATCGCGCTCGAGGCCGACCCGGTGCTCGCGTGCGAGCTGCGGCGCCGCTTCGCCGGGCCGGACGTCGACGTGGTCGAGATCGACGCTCGCCTCTGGACCTGGCCGCTCGAGCCGTTCACGGTCGTCGCCAACCTCCCTTTCGCCGGCTCGGCGGCGATCCTCTCGCACCTGCTCAGGGACCCGAGGGTCGCACTTCAGCGCGCAGATGTAATCGTGCAATGGGAGCTCGCGCGCAAGCACACGGCGGTCTGGCCCGCGACCGCACGCGGCGTCTACTGGGCCGCGTGGTTCGAGGTCTCGCTCGCGGGCAAGCTGGCCTCGAGCGCGTTCTCGCCGTCGCCGAAGGCGACCGCAGGGCTTCTCCGGGTAGAGCGACGCGCACGTCCGCGGATCGACCCGGCCGAGCACGAGGACTACCGTCGCTTCGTCGAGAGCGCCTTCGCGACGAGGAGGCCGCTCGCCAGGGCGCTCGCCGGAACGCTGTCGTCGCGCGAGCTCCGTCGGCTCGCCCCCGTACTCGGGTTCGACGCCGGGTCGTACCCTCGAGACCTCGACGCTCGCCAATGGGCCGGCCTGTTCGCCTTCGCCCGCAAGCGGGGCCGTCGCGTTGCGCGCGCCTAGCCGCCGTCCTCGAAGCCCGACATCGCCGCCTCGACCAGGCGGGGGAGCGTCTCGAGGTTGTACCCGCCCTCGAGCACGACACCAAGGCGAGGGGCGAGCGAGGCACAGCGGCCTGCGAGCTCGCGGAACCCGTCGCTCGTGACCTCCATCCCCGCGAGCGGGTCGGCCTCGTGCGCGTCGAACCCCGCGGACACGAGCACGACGTCGGGCGCGAACGAGCGGACCGCAGGCTCGACGAGCTCCGCGAACGCGGTCGCGTACTCGCGGTCGCCCGAGCCGGCCGCGAGGGGGACGTTGAGCGTGTGCTCGTCGCTCGTCCCCGGCCCGCCGCTGCCGGGCCAGAACGGCCACTGGTGCAGCGACACGACGAGCACCGAGGGATCGGCGCGGAACAACGCCTCCGTCCCGTTCCCATGGTGCACGTCGAAGTCGACGATCGCGACCCGTTCGAGCCCGAGCGCCGCTTGCGCGTGGCGAGCCGCGATGGCCACGTTGTTGAAGATGCAGAACCCCATCGCGCAGGCCCGGAGGGCGTGGTGTCCCGGCGGGCGGACGAGCGCGAACCCCCCGAGCTCGACTGCGCGGATCGAGCACCCTGCGGCCAGGCGTGCAGCCTCCCACGTCGTGGGGCCCGCGAATGTGTCTCCGTCCAGCCAGACGTCGTCCCGGAGCGCGTCGACCGCCTCGACGTAGTCGCCCGCATGGACACGCTCGACCTGGCCTCGCGTCGCGGGCGCCCCCTCCGTGAACCCGCCGAAGTGCGCGTGCAGGCGCCGGATGCGCTCCGGGCTCTCGGGGTGAACGTGCGGGCCGGTGGGATGCAGGTGGGCGAGGGCCGGGTGGCTGATCAGCTCCACGACGCCGCCGCTTCTTCGAACCGTCGCGCCTGGCCTTCGAGCCCCAGTACGCGCACGTGGGCCGCTGCGGCGATCCAGTCCGGCTCGACGTCCGGCAGAGGCGGGAGCGGGGCACTGCGATCGACGGTCGCCATCCGCCGGAAGAGCCGGAGCGAATCGGCCTCGGCCTCGAACCTCCCCTCCTCGAGCATCGCGTCGAGCGAGCGGTACTGGGCGAGCAGCTCGGCCGCACGCTTCTCGCCGATTCCGCGCGCGCCGGGGATCTTGTCCGAGGGGTCGCCGCGGAGCGCGATGAAGTCGGGCACCTGCTCGGGCTCGACGCCGTACCGCTCGCGCACGCCGTCCGGGTCGACCCGCGTCGGCGTCTCGCCCCGCACCGGTTGCAGGATCGTCGTCCGCTCGCTGGCGAGCTGGAACGCGTCGCGGTCGGAGGTGGCGACGAGGGCGGTTCCGCCGGCCGCCTCCTCGAACGCGACCGCGGCCCCGAGGAAGTCGTCTGCCTCGTAGCCGGGCTCCTTCGCGACGGCGAAGCCTGCCGACGCGACGACGGCGGGCAGAAGGTCGAGCTGCTCGAGAAGCTCGTCGTCGAACACGCGACCGCTCTGGTAGGCGGGGAAGGCGGTATGACGGTAGGTCGGGACGTCGAGCCGGTCCCAGGCCACGAGGACGGTTCGGGGACGCTCCCACTCCCAGAAGCGGAGCAGCATGTTCGTGAACCCGACGAGCGCGTTCCCCGGCCTGCCGCCCGCGCGGCGGATCGACTTCGGGAGCGCGTGGTATGCGCGGTGGGCGAACGAGTCGCCGTCCACGACGAGAAGCGGGCGGCTCACGCCAGCGACCTCTCGAGCCCTGCGATCGACTCCTGGAGACGGTCGGTGACGACGCGTGACCGCTCGGCGAGGGGAAGGCCCTCCAGGTCGTCGACGTCGACCGGCGCACCGTACGCGACCCGGAGCGGTCCGAGGTGGGCGAGACGCTCCGTTCCGGAGATCCCCGCGGGGACGAGAGGCACGCCCGCCTCGAGGGCGATGCGGGCGGCTCCCGTGTGCCACCGGGCTTCGTGCCGCTTCCGCATGCCCTTCCGCCGCCTGGTCCCCTCCGGGAACATGACGACGGCGTGTCCGGCACGGCAGAGTTCGATCGCCGTGCCGACCGCCTCGGCGTCGCGCTCGCCTCGGCGCACGCGAAAGCCCCCACCGGCTGTGACGATCGCCCCCAGCGGGAACCAGAAGAGCTCGGACTTCGCCATGAAGCGCAGGAAGCGGCGGGGATAGAGGGGGATCCCGAGCGGCCACGGGTCGAAGTTCGACCAGTGGTTCGCGGCGAGCACCAGGCCGCCCTCGCGCGGGACGTTGTCGAGGCCCGTGGCGCGGAGCCTGAGAAGCCCTCTGACGAGGGGCCAGCTCACCACCGCAACCGCGGAATAGAGCCAGCTCGGGCGCGGCGGGCGCGACATGGGCGCCAGTATCGCGCCAACGTCGCGGCGGAGGACGGCCGCTATGGTGTCGCGCCGTGGGGAAGAGCCTCGTCATCGTCGAGAGCCCCGCCAAGGCGCGGACCATCGCCGGCTACCTGGGCGACGGATTCGTCGTGGAGTCGTCGATCGGGCACATTCGTGACCTCCCTCAGAAGGCCGCGGAGATCCCGGCGGCCCTGAAGAAGGAGCCCTGGGCGCGCCTGGGCGTCAACGTCGAGGCGGACTTCGAGCCGCTGTACGTCGAGACTCCCGACAAGAAGAAGAAGATCTCGGAGCTGAGACAGGGGCTCAAGAACGCCGACGAGCTCCTGCTCGCGACGGACGAGGACCGTGAGGGCGAGGCGATCGCCTGGCACCTCGTGCAGGTGCTCAAGCCCAAGATCCCGGTGCGCCGGATGGTGTTCCACGAGATCACGCGGGACGCGATCCGCCACGCGCTCGACGACACGCGCGACATCGACCAGCGCCTCGTGGACGCCCAGGAGACGAGGCGGATCCTCGATCGCCTCTACGGCTACGAGGTTTCGCCCGTCCTTTGGAAGAAGGTGATGCCTCGCCTCTCCGCCGGGAGGGTGCAGTCCGTCGCGACGCGCCTCGTGGTCGAGCGCGAGCGGGAGCGAATGCGGTTCGTAGCGGCGTCCTACTGGGACCTGGTCGGCACGTTCGAGCCGGGGGCCTTCGAGGCACGTCTCGTCGAGCTCGACGGGGCGCGCGTCGCACAAGGGCGTGACTTCGGGGAGGACGGCACGGTGCGCTCCCAGAACCTCCTCGTCCTCGACGAGGACCGCGCCCGCTCGCTGGCCGCGACCCTCGAGGAGGCGGAGTTCCGCGTGGACTCGGTGGAGGAGAAGCCGTACCGCCGCAGGCCAGCCGCGCCGTTCCGTACGTCGACGTTGCAGCAGGAGGCGAGCCGCAAGCTTCGCTTCTCGGCGCAGACGACGATGCGACTCGCGCAGCGGCTGTACGAGAACGGCCACATCACGTACATGCGCACCGACTCGGTCAACCTCTCCGAGAGCGCGCTGGCCGCCGCGCGGGCACACGCGACCGAGGCATACGGCGCGGAGACCGTGCCGGCGACGCCGCGCAGGTACCAGCGGGCCGTCGCCAACGCACAGGAGGCCCATGAGGCGATCCGCCCGGCCGGCGACGTGTTCCGGACGCCGCAGGAGCTCCGGCGGGAGCTCGCTCGGGACGAGCTCGCCCTCTACGATCTCATCTTCAAGCGGACGATCTCCTCGCAGATGAACGACGCGGTGGGCCAGACCGTCGTCATCGGGTTGGGAGCGTCGACGAGCTCTGGCGGCAAGGCCGTCTTCCGCGCGTCCGGCACCGTAATCACGTTCCCCGGGTTCCTGCTGGCGTACGAGTCGGGGCGTGACGAGCCGGCGGACGACGACGAGGAGCGCCGCCTTCCTGCGCTGACCGTCGGCCAGACACTGTCCGCGAGCTCCCTCGAGCCGCACGGGCACGAGACGACTCCGCCGGCGCGGTTCACGGAGGCGAGCCTCGTCCGGGCGCTGGAGGAGCGCGGGATCGGCCGACCGTCGACCTACGCGTCGATCATGGGGACGATCCTCGACCGCGGCTACGTCTTCAAGAAGGGCACCGCCCTCGTCCCCACGTTCCTCGCCTTCTCCGTGACGCGGCTGCTCGAGGACCACTTCGAACAGCTCGTCGACTACGACTTCACGGCGCGCATGGAGACGGACCTCGACCGCATCGCGGCGGGCAGCGAGGCCAGGATCGACTGGCTCCGCTCCTTCTACTTCGGGAACGGGGGCGCTGGGCTGCACGCTCTCGTCACGGACCAGCTGGACGCGATCGACGCGCGGCTCGTGAACTCGATCGCCATTCCCGGAAGCGACATCGTCGTCCGGGTCGGTCGGTTCGGCCCGTACCTCGAGCGAGGCGACGTGCGTGCGAGCA
This sequence comes from Gaiellaceae bacterium, assembly GCA_035698005.1. Classification (GTDB taxonomy): domain Bacteria; phylum Actinomycetota; class Thermoleophilia; order Gaiellales; family Gaiellaceae; genus GMQP-bins7. The sequence continues at coordinate 7,333 of DASSCD010000184.1, forward strand.
TCCCCGACGACATCGCGCCGGACGAGCTGACCCCCGCAAGAGCGGAGGAGCTCCTGTCCCAGCCTTCGGGCGAGCGGGCACTCGGCCGTCACCCGGAGACCGGCCGCGAGATCGCCGTCAGGGACGGAAGGTACGGCCCCTATGTCACCGAAGTTCTCGCGGAGGGCGAGGAGGGCAAGCCGCGCACGGCGTCGCTCTTCTCGTCGATGTCGCCCGAGTCGGTCACTCTCGACGACGCCGTCCGGCTGCTCACGCTGCCTCGCACGCTGACCGGGGCAGGGGGCGAGGAGATCCTCGTGTCCAACGGGCGCTATGGCCCGTATGTGAAGAGGGGGTCGGAGACGAGATCGCTCGCCTCGGAAGAACAGCTCTTCACCATCACTGCCGAGGAGGCCGAGGCCCTGCTTGCGCAGCCGAAGACCCGCCGCGGTCGCGGCGCCGCCAAGCCGCCGCTCAAGGAGCTCGGCCCCGATCCGGGTAACGGCAAGCCGGTCGTGGTGAAGGACGGTCGCTTCGGCCCCTACGTGACGGACGGCGAGACGAATGCAAGCCTCCGGAGAGGCGACACCGTCGAAGGCCTGACGCCCGAGCGGGCGTTCGAGCTGCTCGCGGAAAGGCGCGCTAAGAGCGCGTAAAGCCGCATTCAGGGGGTTTTCGCCGTCCGTCGGACGGGTCATGATCTAACTGCCTGCGACGCGCCCCGTCTCAGGTTGTGTGGGTCTCCGGGCTCCGGACGTCCGCGCTCCGAAACCGCAGCCGCCACGAGAGCGGAATACCAGGGGGGAACGCGAACGTTTACGAGCTTGTGACACCTCTCGGTGGTGGATCGTCCTGGAATCAACCCAAAAATCTCCCTACACTTCGTAAGTTTGTTGCTGGACTGAACGACCGAAGCGAAAGGACTGAAACAGCAATTTGACGCAGAACCAGCTCATCGAACTGCTCGAGTCCGAGCATCTCAAGGCGCTGATCGAACGTGCCGAGGAGCACGGCGGCCATCTCGAGCCTGCCGAGCTCGACGCGTTCGTGCTCGAGCACGACCTCGGCGAGGACGAGGCCGAGCTGCTCCACCGCGAGCTCGAGGCGCACGGGATCGAGATCCCCCAGGCCGACGGCGAGGCCGCCGCCGTCAAGGAGCCTGCCGCCGCGGAGAAGCCGCAGTACGAGGCCGGCGCGGTCTCGGGTGCCGCGGACAGCCTCCAGCTGTTCCTCGCGGACGTCGGGCGCCACAAGCTGCTCACCGCCGCGGAGGAGGTCGCCCTCGCTAAGCGCATCGAGCGCGGCGACCCGGTCGCGAAGCGAACGATGATCGAGTCCAACCTGCGACTCGTCGTCTCGATCGCCAAGGGCTATCGCGGGCTCGGCGTGCCGTTCCTCGACCTGATCCAGGAGGGAACGCTCGGCCTGAACCGCGCCGTCGAGAAGTTCGACTGGCGCCGCGGGTTCAAGTTCTCCACGTACGCCACGTGGTGGATCCGCCAGTCCGTCCAGCGCGCCGTCGCCAACCACGCCCGCACGATCCGCGTGCCGGTGCACGTCGTCGAGCGCCAGCAGAAGCTCTCGCGCGCCGCGCGCCGTCTCGAGGTGGAGCTCGGGCGTGATGCGACGAAGCAGGAGCTCGCCGAGGCGACAGGGCTCCCGCTCCAGCACGTGGACGAGGCGCTCGGCGCCGCGCACGCATCGGTCTCGCTGAACCAGACGGTCGGCGCGGACGACGAGGGCGAGCTCGGAGACCTCTTCGCGGATCGCGAGGCGGCCGACCCGTTCGACGAGGCCGAGGAGTCGCTCCGCCGGCAGAGCATCCGGCGGGCGCTCGACGCGCTCCCCGAGCGCGAGCGGCGCATCCTCGAGCTCCGGTTCGGGTTCGAGGGCGAGCCGTGGACGCTCGAGGCGATCGGCCACGAGCTCGACCTCACGCGCGAGCGCGTCCGCCAGCTCGAGGGCCAGGCCCTCAAGCGGCTCGAGGCGCTGCGCGATCTGGCAGGCCTCGCGGCCTGACGCAGAGCACGGTGACCGTCACCGCACGGCGGTGGCGGTCACCGGCTTCTCGTAGCGGGCTCTCGTCGCCGGCGCTCCGCCTCCGCGAGCGCCTCGTCGTCCCACAGGTGGCACTCGACGGTGACGTCCCCCCGTGGGAGGGGACGCGGGGCGACGGGCTCGTGCCAGTCCACGTCGACGTGACCACCGTCGGCGCCCATGCTCTTCACGCCGGTCCAGAACGGCTCCGAGGGGTCTTCCTCCCGCGCCGTCTCCAGCAGGGCGAGGACGTCCGCGCCACTGCGCCCCTGGCCTGCCTTCAGGCGCGCCTTCGCCGACGGCGTGTCGAGCACCGTGAGATCGTCGATGACGGCGCGCTCGGCCTCGTACTGCGCCTCTTCCTGATGCGCCCACCGCGCCTCCAGGAGGTCGCGGAGGTCGCGCGACTCCCACCCGCAGACCTCGAAGGCGTTCGGGCAGCGCGGATGGAACGAGCAACCGAGCGGTGGCCGGGCGGCATCGGGCACCTCGCCGCGCGGCAGGTCCCGCGGAACCGTACGGCGAGGATCCGGCTCCGGGATCGCCCGGAGGAGCGCCTTCGTGTACGGGTGCTTCGGGTCGCCATAGATCGCCTCCGCCGGCCCGATCTCGACGACGCGGCCGAGATAGAGGATCGCGATGCGGTCGCAGAAGAACTTCGCCGTCGCGAGATCGTGCGTGATGTACAGGTAGGTGAGGTCGAGCTCGCGTTTCAGGTCGAGCATGAGCTCGAGGATCTTGGCCCGGACGCTCATGTCCAGCATGGACACGGGCTCGTCGGCGACGAGCAGGACCGGGTTGAGGATGATCGCCCTCGCGATCACGGCACGCTGCTTCTGCCCGCCGGAGAGATCGGACGGGTACTTGCTCATGAACTGCTCGGGCGGGGCGAGCCCGACCGTCTCGAGCGTCTCGGCGATGCGCCGCCGGCGCTCCTCGCCGCCCCCGATCTTGTGGATCTGCAGCGGGTGCCCGACCGACTGCTCGATGGTCATCGCGGGATTCAGCGACGCGTGCGGGTCCTGGAACACGATCTGCATGTCACGCCGCAGGGCGCGTAGCTCGCGCTCGGACATCCGCGTGATCTCGCGTCCCTCGAACTCGACGCTGCCGCCCGTCGCCGGCACGAGGCCGAGCAGTGTGCGCCCGAGCGTCGTCTTCCCGCTTCCCGACTCACCCACGAGCCCCAGGACCTCGCCCTTGCGCAGGTCGAGCGAGACATCGTCGACCGCCTTGACGTGGCCTGCCTCGCGCCCGAGCAGCCTCTGGCCGAAGCTACCGCGAATCGCGTAGTAGGTCTTGAGACCCCGGATCGAGACGAGGACCTCGCCGTTCGACCGCCCCTCAGGCTTCGTCTGCAATCGCGATCTCCTCTCGCTCGAGCGCGGTCGTCCCGCCCTCGGGGATCGCCTGCTCGGGGCCGTGGAGCCAGCACAGGACCCTGCGCCCGTCATCGAGCGCCTGCTCGACGGGGTCCTTCGTGGCGCAGACGACCATCGCGTCCGGACAGCGGGGATGAAAACGGCACGCCTCGGGGGGCTCGATCAGATCTGGCGGGGCGCCCGGTATGGAGTGCAGCTCCGTCGTGTCGAGGGAGATCGTCGAGCGGAGGAGCTCCCGGGTGTACGGGTGGGCCGGCTCGGTGAAAACGTCCCGGGCGTCGCCCTCCTCCGCGATCTTGCCCGCGTACATCACGGCGACGCGGTCGCAGGCCTCGGCGACGATCCCGAGGTTGTGCGTGATGAGGAGGAGTGCGGTCCCGAAGTTCTCGCGCAGGTCCGCCAGGATGCTCAGGATCTGCGCCTCGACGATGACGTCGAGCGCCGTCGTCGGCTCGTCGGCGATGAGCAGCTTGGGTCGGAGGACGAGCGCCAGCGCGATCATGATGCGCTGCCGCATGCCCCCCGAGAACTCGTGCGGATACTGCCGATAACGGGTCGGCGGAATGCCCATCCTGCCGAGCGTCTCCAGCGACCGCTTCTTCACCTCCTGGTCGGTGAGGCCGTGCTCGTGCTGCTCGATCGTCTCGCGGAAGTGGTCCTCGATCCGCATGAGCGGGTTGAGCCGCGTCATCGGCTCCTGGAAGATGAGGCCGAGGTCGGGGCCACGGAGCCGACGCAGTTCCTTGGTCGACATCTCCACCAGGTTCCGGCCGTCATAGAGCACCTGTCCGTCAGACACGGCGCCCTCGGGTAGCAGCCCCAGGATCCCGCGGCCGAGCGTCGACTTTCCGCATCCGGACTCCCCCACGAGGCCGAGCACCTCACCTGCTCCGATGTCCAGCGAGACCCCGTCCACGGCCCGTACGGAGCCGCGTGGTGTGCCGTAGTACACGCGCAGGTCACGCACCGAGACGACCGGCTGCGTGCTCACTCGACCTCCGCCTCGACGACGCCGGGCGGTGCGAGGTTCACCTTCTCGTAGCGTCGCTTCCTCAGCACCGGGTTGATCGTCTCGTTCAAGCCCTCGCCGAGCAGGGTGAGGCCGGTGACCAGGAGCACGATTGCGAGCCCGGGGAAGAGGCCGGTCCACCAGATCCCGGACGCGGCATCCGAGACGGCACGCTGGATGTCGTAGCCCCATTCGGCGCCCTCGGTGGGCTGGATCCCGTAGCCGAGGAACCCGAGCGCCGCGAGAGTGAGGATCGCATCGGCCGCATTCAGCGTCGCCAGGGGCGGCACGTTCTGAACGACGTTGAAGAAGACGTACTTGCGGATGATCGTGAACGGCTTCGCGCCGAGCGCGCGGGCCGCCTCCACGAACGGCTCCTCCCTGATCGAGATGGTGTGATTGCGAACGACGCGGAAGTAGAGCGGCACGTACACGACGGTGATCGCGATCGCGGCCGTGAAGATCCCCTGGCCGACCTTGTCCGCGAGCAGGAAGGCGATGACGATCGCGAGGAGGAGGAACGGAAAGACGAAGAGCGCGTCCATCACCAGGACGAGCACGCGGTCGAGCTTGCCTCCGAAGTACCCAGAGAGGAGACCGAGCGGCACGCCGATCGAGATCGAGAGGAAGAGCGAGATGAAGACGACCTTGAGCTCGGTTTGTGTGCCCCAGATGATCCTCGAGAGGACGTCGGTGGACTGGACGTTGGTTCCCATCAGGTGGTCGCGGGACGGCGCCTCGAGCTGCACGAAGCGCCCCTCCTCCGGCGAGCGGAACTGGTCGAACTCGTAGGGCGCGAGAACCGGGGCGAGGAGGGCGACGAGGATGAATGCGAGCGTGATGCCCGCCCCGAGCCAGAGCATCCAGCGCGTCATCCCGCGGGCGTCCGCAATCGGTGCGAAGGCGCGACGGACCCCGACGAGCCGCGGGGGTTGCGGTGGTACGCGCTCGACCTGCGCGGGCACCGTCATCAGTACCGAATCCTCGGGTCGATGTACGCGTTGACGAAGTCGATCACGACGCTGACGGCGACCACGACGAGTGCGAAGACGATGATGATCCCCTGGACCGCCGGGTAGTCGCGATTCTCGAGGTAGGAGATCAGCGTCTTGCCGATCCCGGGCCAGTTGAAGGTCGTCTCGGTCAGGACCGCGCCGGAGAGCAGGAGCGCGACGGTCAGCCCGACGACGGTGATCACAGGGACGAGCGCGTTCCTGAAGGCGTGGTGGTAGACGACGGAGCGCTCGTCGATCCCGCGGGCACGAGCCGCCTCGATGTAGTCGTCCTTCATCGTGCGGATCACGTTGACGCGGATGAGTCGGATGAAGACCCCGGCCGTAACGAGGCCGAGGGTGACCGCCGGCAGGATCAAGTGCTTGAAGACGTCCACGAACGCGTCCCGGTCGCGATCGATGAGTGTGTCGATCGTGTAGATATTCGTGTGCGTCACGAGCGTCGCGTCGACGAGTGGGCTCGCGCGACCGGAGGTCGGCAGCCACCCGAGGTACGACCCGAAGAACAGCTGCGCCATCAGGCCGAGGAAGAACACCGGCATCGCGTAGATGAGGATCCCGAACAGACGGCCGCCGCCGTCGATCCACGTGTCGCGGTACCGGCCGGCAAGGAGCCCGAACGTCACTCCTACGACGATCGCGACGATCATCGCGAAGAACGTGAGCTCGAGGGTCGCGGCCCCGTTGTCGCGGACGATGTCCCCGATCGGGCGGCCGTCCGTGATGGCAGTGCCGAAGTCGCCGCGCAGGACGTTGCCGAGGTACTCGACGTACTGCACGTAGAGCGGCCGGTCGTAGCCGAGCTCTGCCTTGATCCTCTCGACCTCCTCCTGGGGCACCCTGCCGCCGAGCGACGCAGAGATCGGGTCGCCGGGAGCCACCCGCATCAGCAGGAAGACGAGCGTCAGCAGGATGAAGACCATCGGGATGACGAGCAGTAGCCGGGTGAGCAGGTACTGCCTCAGCGATGTCCCCTTCCCACCCATTCAGCCTCGCTCCGTGTAGTGGGCGCTCACGCCAGGACGCAACCGTAGACCCAGCCGTCGCGCCGTGCACGCCTTCGCAGAGTGGAAGGCGATCCGGAGGCGCCGCCGAGACGGCGCCCCCGGATCGATCCGACTAGCTCTTCGAGATCTTCCAGTACCGCATGATGACGGCGGCGTCGAGCGTGCTCGGAATGCCACGCACGTTCGACCGTCCGACCGCGATCATGTTGCTCTGCCAGTACGGGATGATCGGGACGTCCTGTGCGGCCAACGTCTGGATCTGCCGGATGACAGCCAGCCGCTTGCGCTCGCTCGTCGCAGCCTTCTCGAGCCTGAGCAGCCTGGTCATCCTCGGGTTCGAGTACCCGTTCTCGGTGAAGTTGCCCTTCTGGTAGAAGGACTCAACGTAGTTCTCGGGGTCCGGGTAGTCCGGGAACCACCCGAGCTGGAACGCGTTGTACTGGTTGCCGAGCACACTCGAGTACTGCGCCCACTCGGACGACTTGAGCGTCACCCGGAAGACACCGCCTCTCTCGAGGCCTCGCTTCATCTCTGCGTACTCGTCGGCGGTGGCGTCGCCGTAGTGCGTCGGCGTCCACCAGACCTCGATCGGCATCGGCATCGAGACCCCGGCACGCTGCAGCTCTCGCCTCGCCGCGGCGATGTTCGGTGCGCGGCCGTAGCGCGTTGCAAACGCGTCGATGTGTCCCGGAAGACCGGCCGGCGGCATCGAGTACAGCGGCTTCACCGTGCCGCGATACACCCTCGATGCGATCGCAGCCCGAGGCATCAGGTATGCGACCGCCCTCCGGACGGCGATGTTGTTGAAGGGCGGGCGCTCGACGTTGAACGTGAGGTAGCGGATGATCGCGCCCGAGCCCTGATGGACCCGGATGTTCCGGTTCGCCTTGAGCGACGTGAGCTCCGTCGGCGTGAACGTCTGGAACGCCATGTCGATCTCGCCTCGCTCGAGGCCGAGCTTCATCGTCGACGACCTCGAGTAGTACCGGAGGATCAGGCCGTCGTTCCTCGCCTGCGGGCCCCAGTAGTCGTCGTACGGCTCGAAGACCGCCTGCTGGCCCGGCGTGTAACGCACGAGCCGGTACGGGCCCGTTCCGATCTGCGGCTGGTTGTTCTTCTGCAGATGGTTGGCCGGATACACGCTGCTGGGGACGATGCCGGCGGCACCCGTCGTGAGGATGAACCGCCACGTCGACTGCGGCGCCTTGAGGTTGAACGTCACCGCGTAGCGCCCGTTGGTCCGCACGCTCTTGAGGTTGGTGAGCAGCGGAGACGGCGTGTTCGCTGCCGCCTCCTTGATGACCTGCGGGTGCAGGACCCGGTCGAACGAGAACTTCACGTCCGCCGAGTCGAACGCCGAGCCGTCGTGGAACGTGACACCACGCCGCAGCGTGCAGCGCCAGGTACGCGTGTTGCCACGCGGTGCGCAACCCGTGGCGAGGGAGGGCACGATCTTCGCGCTGTTCCTCGCGTCGTACAGGTGCTCGAAGATGTTGAACCCGAGCGAGGCCGACCCGAAGTCGTAGTTCCCCGCCGGATCGATGTTCGTGATCGAGTCGGTCGTGCCGCTGATCAGCACGCCGGACTGAGAGGCCCCGCCGAGGGCGGACTGGCCCGCGCCGGCGCCGAGCGCCGCGACGGCGAGCACGACGAAGGCGGCCAGCACACCGAACCGCCAACTCGTCTCTCTTCGCTGCATGTGCTCCCCTTTCTCCCGTATCAGGGAAGGTCGAGAAGTGAAACGGCCCCGCTTCACTAGGACGCCGATCGCGCCCAAAGGTCGGGCACGCTGGCCCAACGGAGGTTGGCCGAGGCCGCGAAGAAGTGATGCTCCCACCGAACGCGGGAAAGCCTACGCAATCGCGGAGGCGTGCGTCGCCGCGGATCCGGCGATGTTGCCCTCCCCCGTTCGAGCGATAGAAGGTGCCCCGACCTAAAGCGGTTCCACGGGCAGGCCGATACGGGAGACGTGGACGCCGCCGAGCGCAAGCAGATCCTCGACCGCTACCGCGACCACAGCCGCCGTTTCGAAGCGGCTGCGGCACGCCGTAGCTCACGTCGTCACGGATCGGTCATCCCGTTCACCCCGCCGACGACGCGGGAGCTCGGCCAGGACCCGACCGCCCGCGAGATCGAGGTCCTCCAGCTCGTCGCGGACGGGCTCGTCAATCGCGAGATCGGCGAGCGCCTCTACCTCTCGGAGGAGACGGTCAAGTCCCACGTGAGGCACCTGCTGGCGAAGCTTCAGGCGCGCAGCAGAGCCCACGCCGTAGCGGTTGGCTTCCGGCGTGGGCTCATTGCGTAGTACTCAGCTGCAGCTAAGAGAACGTCAGCATCCCGACATCCACCGGGCCGTTCCCCCGGGTAGGTGACTGACCCCCCGAAAGAGGGATGCCCACCCCCGGTGGAGAACCGAGGATATGACGGCTCTACCAGACCTTCAAGCCCCTGGCCATAGGCAATGACTCCTCGATTGGGAACTGACGGCAACCGCATCGTATACCCCGTTCGAGGGATAGTTCAAGGGGCGCGCGAGCTAGCTCCGCACACTCGCACCCTCGTGTACGTCACGGCGCTCACGCTCGCCGCGACACTCACCGCAGTTTCGCTACTCGCCGCGGGCTACACCGTGGAGGCGCCGGCTACCGTTCTGGTGCTCGCAGCGACCGCCGCAATCGCGGAACGAAACAGCGTTCGGCTAACGCGGAACGCCGAGCTGTCCATTTCGCTGGTCCCCACGGTGCTGGCTGCCGTGTTGTTCGGCCCATTGGCCGCCGGTGCCGTCGGTGCCGCGTCGATGCTCGGCGATCCCGAACTCACTTCGCGGCGCCGTGACCGTGCACCGCGACTCAAGTGGGCGACATACACCAGTACTCGGTTCGTATCGGGGGCGATCGCTGGCTTGGCCGCGCAGGCGGTCATCTCGGTCGTCCCGTCCACTTTCGGGGGATTGATCGCCGCCACCCTGATCGCGGCGTTCGTCAACGAGATTCTCGATCTCTCGTTTGGGGTCGTGACTGCCGCGGTGCGCGGCAGTTCTGTATCAGACACCGCTCGCGCAGCCGCCCCGCTTCTCTTCCTGGTGCCTCCGATCTACGCACCGATCGTGGCCATCCTCGCGTTCATGTACGTCGAGATTTCGCCCTGGACGCTCGCCCTCTTCCTCGTGCCTGCGATAGCCGCCCAACGTCTGTTCGTGCTCTACCAGGAACAACGACGCCTCGCGGGCGACCTCTCGACCGCGAACGAGACGCTCGAGCGTGCGAACCTCCAGTTCGCGGCCGCACTCATCGCCACCCTCGATGCGCGCGATCGCTACACAGCGGGTCACTCCGCTGCCGTCGCCATCTACTCGCGCGACGTCGCGGAGCGGATGGGTCTCTCACCGGAGATGCAGGAGCACGCTTACCTGTGCGGTCTCGTGCACGACATCGGCAAGATCGGACTGCCCCCCGGCCTTCTCGAGAAACCCGGCGCGCTCACTCTCGACGAACGCCGCCAGATGCAGGAGCACTCGGCGATCGGGGAGCGTATCCTCGGGCACGTCGACGAGTACTCGGAGATCGCGACCGTCGTCCGTCATCACCACGAGCGCATCGACGGCCAGGGCTACCCCGACGGCCGCGACGGCGAGAGCATCCCGCTCGTCTCCCGCATCATCGCGGTCGCCGACGCGTACAACGCGATGACCTCGGACCGACCGTACCGTGACGCGATGCCGAGCCGAGTGGCGCGGCTCCGGCTCGCGCAGGCGGTGGACAGCCAGTTCGACACCGCCGTGGTGGCCGCGTTCGAGGCGATCCTCGCCGGCGCGGACGAGGACTACCGGCTCGCCACGCGGGCGGACTTCCTCGAGTTCGCCCAGAGCACGTATCACTCGTCGTCGGAGTCGGTGTTGCCCGTCGCCGACGTCGCCTGATCCGCGCGCTCGAGCGCGGCCTGCACTGCAAGGGTCGTACGTGATCGCGTTCCTACCTTGTCGTAGATGTGCTGAGCGTGGACCTTCACAGTCGACTCCTCGATAAAGAGCACCTCGCCAATCTGACGGTTAGAGAGACCCTGGCACAAGAGCTCAAGAACCTCGCGCTCACGCGGCGTGAGCCTCGTCCTCGGGTCCGTCCCCAAAGGGTGACCGACGGCCTCGGCGACGTCCTGGTCGCGGACGCCCTGCATCAGACCACCCACGCGATCACGGTCGTTCCCGCGGAGCAGGACGGAGAGCACATCCGGCGTCGAGCGATACGTCGTCACTAGCAGGTCGAGAGCGCCCGTCGTGAACGCGACGTCTACTAGACGGCCAATGAGATCGATCGCTCCCTCTGATTTCCGCTTGAGGGCAGTGATCGCATCGACTGCCGGTATGAGCACGGCAGGCTCGACCGCAGACGACGACTCCCGGATGTCCTCAACCGTCGCCTGTGCTTGATCGAGACGTCCCGCCGACGCCAAGGCAAGGGCGCGCGATCCGAGCACCTCAGCGCGTGCGGCGGGCAGCGCCTCGCTAAGTTGGGGCATCGACATCACAAGCGCTTCCTCATGACGTCCTTGTTGAATCAGCAGCCTCAGGCGTGTAGCCACGCACACGTGCTCTGCGTACGCGTTTCGAGCGTCCCGCGCCACCCGAAGTGCGTCGTCAAGACAGTGCGAAGCGTCCCTCCACTCGCGGCGACCCGCATGCGCCACCGACAGAACATTGAGTGCGTAGGGCCGAGCAAAGTCCAGTCGATACCGACTTAGCGCCGCCAGCAAGCGAGCTCCTTCTTCAAGAGCTTCGTCGTACCTCGCGGACAACGCCAGCGCGGCTGAGTAGACATTTTGGAACGCCGACTCGACAAATGGGTCATGAGCTGTTTCCAAGAGCTCGAGAGCGACGTCCGCCTGTGCCAAGTCAAGCCGACCGAACTTCAACTGGGCGCTGAGTGCGTAGGCAGCCGCTCGGACAACCTCCCGCGGGTTAGCGAGCGTTAGCCCAGCGCTCAACTCAGCAAGAGTCGCGAGTGCTTCAGGCTTCTCCAGCTCGACTGAGCACATGACCTGACCCCACCTGGCGTCGCGCCGTTCGGACTCGGACTCGGCCGCTTCTTCGGCACGGCGGAACAGCTCGAGTGCACCCTGTTCACGCGAAGCGAGATGAGCCGCGCGCCCTGCGACGGTGAGCGAGCGGAACCGGAGTGCCGGCTCGTCGACCATGGCTGCAACCTCAGCGTGGGCCTGCGCGACCGCATGGTGACCCTGTCGCAGCGCGACCTCGGCACGCGCGAGCGCGACCGCAGGTGTCTCCAGCTCGTACTGCGTCGCCGTCTCGCACCAGGTCTCGATCGTCGAGAGCCTGGCCGTGTCGAGCAGCTCGTCGAGGGCGTCGCGGAGCAACGCCTCGAGCTCGTCCACGAGTCGGTTCCGTGCGACGACGTCGAAGGCGGCGTCCCAGTCGGCGCGGTCGCGATAGTAGTCCAGGCAGCGGTGCACTGAGGTCAGGTCGACCTCGGTGCCGGGTTCCGAGCTCCGCTCCTCCAGGAACGAACGCGCGAGCGGGAGAAGCTCGAGGTAGCTGCCGTGCTCGACGAGGACGCCGACGTCGAGCGCCGCCTGGCAGATCGCATCTGCATCGTCCTCGAGCAGTACAGTCGCGAGATCACGGTCCAGTACGGGCGCGTGCGAGAGAATCGCGAGCCCGTCCTGCACCTCGCTTCCCAGCGCGTCGAAGACCTCCTCGGCGAAGAACCGGTAGAGCTCCTCGGGAACCTCCGCCCAATCGCCCGTCAGGTCCGCCGACGACACGGCCGCCATTCCGATCACCGCGGGCCAGCCGCCTGCGAGGGCCACGAGACCGGAGGCGGCGCCGGCCGCATCGTGACCGAGGACCTCAGCGGCCTCGCGGCTGTCCATCGCGAGCGCGACCTGGTTCAGCTCGAAGACCTCTCCGTAGAGCAGCGCCCGAGTCGAGACCCACGACGGACGCTGGCGGGTGGCGATGAGAACCTGTATCGGCGACACGGAGACGAGCGTCTCGATGAATCGCTCGGCGTCGCGAGCCCCCGCGATCTCCTGGTACTCGTCGATGACGACCCACGCGTCTGGCGGCCAGTCGCCGAGGTCCTCTCCGAGGACCTCGGCGAGCGTATCGGGGTTCTCGGCCGCTGCGGACACGGCGCGCAAGTGCTCGCGCAGCCGCTCGTCGGAACCTGCGACGAGCGACGACGACGCGCGCGCGAGACCCAGCGCCAGGGCGGCGACGTCCCGAGAGGAGCGGCGGACGACGAACCACGCGCCCTGCCGTCCCTCGTGCGCCACCCAATGCTCGGCGAGGGTGGTCTTGCCGTAGCCCGCAGGGGCGACGAGCAGCCTCACACGGGCGTTCGAGGCGTCCAGCAACGCGTCGAGCCGGTGCCGCTCGATGATCCTCCGACGCTGGAGTCGGGCTGTCCCCATCCGGTGAGAGAGGCCCCCTCGATCGGTGCCTCGAAGCTAACAGGCGAGCGGTAAACCCGCGACCGCGCGAGCGGCCGCGGGCTCCCGTCAACGCGGCGGCCCGGCGCCGAACGCCCAGCGATGCCCCGCCGTCAGCGGATCCTCGCCCGTGAGAAGACGGAACGCGACCGGGATCTGACGTCGACGCCGAACGCCGAGCTTCTGTCGCAGGACGTCGCAGTGCGCCTTCGCCGTTCTGGGGGAGATCCCAAGCCGCGCTCCGACCTCGTCGTTCGAGCATCCGGCTGCAATCAGCGCAACGACCTCGCGCTGGCGGTCCGTGATTGCCGCCGTCCGCCGTTCCGTGGCCAGTTCGATCATGGCCACGAGGCTACTCCCTCGACCGAAGGACGACCATCGGACAGCAGGTGTATCGCATGGTGTATTCCGACGCGGCGACGGCCGGGCCAAGCCGAAGCCGCCTCGGGGGATTCCCCGATGCCCACAGTCGTCCGGGCGGGAACGATCCGCTGGACGAAAGGAGACCCGGTGAAGGTACGAGACCTGATGACCCGTGACGTGCTCACGCTGACGCCCGAGACACCACTGAAGCGCGCCGCCGAGCTGCTGGCCCGCGAGCGGATCTCCGGCGCTCCGGTCGTGGACGATGCCGGACGCGTGGTCGGCGTCGTGTCGGAGGCCGACGTCCTCGTGAAGGCGAGCGCCGAGGCGCCGCGCAGCGGCCTGCTCGGCTGGCTGCTCGAGCCCGCCCCCGACTACCACGACAAGATCGCCGCCACCCTCGTCGAGGAGGCGATGAGCGCGCCGGTTGTCACGATCGCGCCCGACCGCGGCGTCCACGAAGCCGCCTCGCTGATGATCGACGAAAACGTGAACCGGCTGCCGGTGATCGACAACCAAGAGCTCGTCGGGATCCTGACCCGGGCGGACATCGTGCGGGCGTTCACGCGCACCGACGCCCAGATCGCGGACGAGATCCGCGACGAGATCCTGGAGCGGACGCTCTGGGTCGAGCCCGGAAAAGTGACCATGCAGGTCGTCGACGGCGCCGTGCTGCTCGTGGGCGAGGTCGAGTCCGAGGCGGACGCCGAGCTCCTGCCGGTGCTCGTGGCTCGGGTGCCCGGGGTCGTCTCCGTGCGGTCGAGCCTGCGAGCGCGTGCGATGGCCGTCCGCTGACGTGGCGGACGGGCCGGGGCGTGGCGACGCCCCCGGAGGTGGAGTACCGTTTCCGGGGAGACGGCGGGAGGGGCACGATGCCGGCGACGCGAGAGCGCATACCCCACGTGGACGACCCGATGGCGCTGGGAACGAGGCTCCGTTCGGCCCGCTCCGCGTCGGGGCTCAGCCAGCGCGAGCTCGCGTTTCCGGGCTGCAGCGCCGCCTACATCTCGAGGATCGAGCGAGGGGAGCGCATCCCCTCGCTGCAGGTGCTGCGGGAGCTGGCGAGCCGCTGCGACGTGAGCGAGGCGTTCCTCGCCTGGGGCCGGGCGGGCATCGACGACGCGGTCTCGGAGCAGATCCGCGCGCTCGCGGAGGCCGAGGCGAGCGGCTCGAAAGCGGAGCGCAGGGCAGCGTACGCCGCGCTCGGCCGGGCGGCCAATCGCGCGGCGCGCACGCTTCGGGCCTAGCGCGCCGACGACCGCAGGCAGACTTCCGCTGATGGCGACGCGACCCAGCTCCCGACAAGGCGCGTCGCGGCGCTCGATCGTCGTCGTCATCGCGGCTGCGGCGATCGTTGCCCTCGCGCTCGTCGCGGGCGCGCTGCTCCTCCGCGACGACGGCGGCTCGAGCGCCTCGCCGACCCCTGTCGTCGACTTTACCGGCATTCCGCAGGAAGGCGCGGTGCTCGGCGACCCGAGCGCGACCGTCAGGCTCATCGAGTACGCCGACCTCCAGTGCCCCGCCTGCCGCGGGTACACGGAGGAGGTCCAGCCCACCCTCGTCGCCGACTATGTGCGACCTGGGCGTGTCCAGGCGGAGTTCCGTGGGATGACGTTCATCGGCCCCGACTCCGAGACCGCCCTCCGCTTCGTCCATGCGGCCGGGCTCCAGAATCGACTGTGGCAGCTTCAGGAGGCCCTCTACCGGAACCAGGGGGCCGAGAATTCCGGGTGGGTGACCGACGAGCTCATGCGCGACCTCGCCGCGGACATCCCGGGGCTGGACGTAGACAGGCTCTTCGCCGACAAGGACAGCGCGGCGGTCACCGAGTTGCTCGCCGAGGACGCACGGCACGCGCAGGAGGACCAGGTATCGGAGACGCCAACGCTCATGGTCCAGATCGGCGGCGCCGAGCCGTACAAGATCAACATCGGGTTCGATCCGAACGCGCTCTCGGCCGCGCTCGACGACGCGCTGCAGGGTTGAGCGACCGCGGCCTGCGCAGCGCCGCGCTGCTCGTGACGCTTGCGGGCATGGGGATCGCCGGCTACCTCACCTGGGCGCACTTCGCCGACCAATCGGTGGTATGCGTGCAGGGCGGCGGCTGCGAGAAGGTGCAGGAGTCGTCCTACGCCGAGATCGCGGGAATCCCGGTCGCGACGCTCGGGCTCGCCTCCTACGCCACGATCCTCGCGTTGCTGCTTTGGGACGCCCCGGTCGCCCGGCTGTCTGCGGCGACGCTGGCGCTGGTCGGCGTCTTCTTCAGCGCCTACCTCGTCGTCGTGCAGCTCGTCGTCATCGATGCGGTGTGCATCTGGTGCATGGCGAACGACCTCGTCGTCGCTCCCGCGCTGGCCGTTCTGACCGTGCTGCGGCTCAGGTCATAGGGACCTGGCGGAGCACCTTCGGCGCCACCCGGTCCAGGATCTCGGAAAGGCTCTCCCCGGTGCAGGTGATGCCGTGGTTCCGCAGACCGATAACCGCGTGCGCGGGATCCGGCTCGGCCGCGACGAGGTCCGCGACGGCAACCGCGAGCTCCTGGGTGCCGCACGGGTAGTTGACGTCGGTCGCCGGGATCCCCTCCATCCAGGCGTGGACGTGCAGGATCGCGCCGACGTCGAGGTGCGCCTGGTAGATCATCCAGTGCTCGATCGCGTCGACCGACACGCGCCGCGGCTCGATGCCCGGGGGCACGCTGAGGACGATCACGCCGCGGTCGTCGTCGAAGTCCTTGACCATGAGGAAGTCGCGGCCGACGGCCTCGAGCTGCGACTTGTCGACACCGCTCGCGCTCATCCAGAACCGCGTCTCGTCCTTGCGGGCGGAGAGGTTCCCGTACGAGAGGCCGCCGACGCTGTACAGCCGCATGACGTGGCGGAGGTCTCGCCCCGAGAGGTACTCCTCGACCGGGAAGGGCGAGGGGAGGAGATCCAGCTCGTCGAGGCGACGGCCGGCCGCGCCGATGTCGGCGGTGACCTCGTCGCCGTCCCAGAGCTCGGGCTCGAGGTCCGGGACCCACTCGTTGTCGATGACGAGCCGGGATGTTGCGAGCGGCTCGAGCCGCTCGTAGATCTCCTCCGGGTCGTCGGGCACGTGGTACGTGCCCCGCTCCATCGTCGTGAACCAGACGCCCTGGCCGGGCACACGCAGGAGGACGACGTTGGAGAGCGTCCGCACGAGCATCGGATAGCTCTCCTTGAGCGCGTCCTCGGGCGCGTCGGGCAGCTCGTAGAACGCTGCCGAGTACGTGCCGCGCGACGCCCGCCGGAACGCCTTCGGGTCGGCCGCGTCGAACATGTTGAGCACGAAGTCGGCGTCGGCGATGTCGTCGACGGGGAGGAACTCGTCCTTCTCGAACTGCTTGGCCACCTCGCGCACCCACTCCTCGTGCGCGGGCGAGGTCGCGGTTCCCCAGATCGCGTACGTGCGCACGGCCACCGGAGTCTATCGCCCGCCCGCCGCGCTACCGGAAGAGGTCGCGGTCGGCCGGCATCACGAGGTCGGCGCCGCACCCGTCACCGCTCGGGCGGAGCCCGCGGACGATCGCCGCAGGCACGCCGTCCACCTTCCCCATGACGAGCTCTGCCGCGCCCGCGACCTCGTCCGCGACGGCGATCTGCGTCGCGTGCAGCTCGTACCCGACTGGGTCGCGCGTCCCACGGAGGTCGAGCAGCGCGGTCATGCCGGCGACACCGAGCGCGACGTCGGTCGTTCCCGTCCTCCACGCGCGTCCGAACGAGTCGGAGACCACGACTGCGACCTCGTGTCCCGTGAGGTCCCGAATGCGCAAGCGCAGGCGGCTCGCCGAGGCGTCGGGGTCGAGCGGCAGCAGGACGACCGTGCCGGGGCCCTTCGCGTTCGAGGAGTCGACGCCGGCCGAGGCGCACACGAACCCGTGCGAGGTCTCGGCGATCACGAGCGGAGGCCGCGAGCGGACGACGCGGCGGGACTCGCGCAGGATCACCTCGATGCGCCGGGCATCCTCCTCGCCCGCGAGCTCGCGCGCCTCCGGCGACGGCTCGACGTCGTCGAGGCGGACGACGCGGCCCTCCTCCTTCGACACGACCTTCTGCGCCACGACGAGGACGTCGTTCTCCGCGAGCCCACCCGCACGAGCGGCCGCCTCGACGACGAGGGTCGCGAGATCGTCCCCATCCTCGATCTCGGGGATCCCGAGGAGCGGGAGGACCCGGAGCTCCCCTATCACCCGAGGCCCGTGACCTTGAGGCCCGCGTGTACGCGGTAGCGCTTGTTCACGCTGACGAGGACCGCAGTCAGGCCCTCGAGCGCGCGGGCGCTCGCGAGCGGCCCCGCGTCGACCGCACGTCCGGCGGTGACCTGCTCCGCCAGCTCGAGCGCGAGCCGCTTGGCGTCGGCGTCGTCGCCGCACACGAACGCGTCCTCGTCCGGCGCCTCGTCCCCGCCCAGGCTGGACGCGGCGAGCGAGTGCAGCCCCGCGGCGACCGGCGCGTCGAGCTCGGCCTGGATGCGCTCGGCGAGCGAGATCGCCTCCGTGCAGGGGAAGACACCCTCGGGCGTGACCCGCAGCTCCGAGGCGACCGAGAGCACCGGTGTCGTGCCGATCGCCTCCCGCAGGCTGCGAGCCGTGTCGAGCGCCGCATCGGCCTTCGTGGCGAGGACGACGAGATCCGCGCCGCGGATGGCGTCCTCGTTCGCCGCGCCCTCGACGCCGATCTCCGCCGCGGCGGCCCCTGCGCGCTCCGCGTCGCGCGAGCCGATCACGACCTCGCACCCCACCCTGTCCCGCAGCCGTCTCGCGAGCGCCGTGCCGAACGGCCCGGTGCCGCCGACGACCGCTACGCGCACGCCGTCTCCAGGACGCGCTCGGCGAGGCGGCGCGCCCCGTCGCGATCGCGCATCAGCGTGGCGGCGACGACGAGCTCGACCTGCGCGTGCGCAGGGGCATCGGACTCGTCGATGACGAGCGCGTCGATCAGACCTTTGTGACAACTTGTCACATGAGCTGGGGTGGTGCCGCCGGCCATGCGCAGGAGCATACGGTCGAGCGGGCCCGTGACCGCCTTGCCGCCCACGAGCGGGCTCACCGCGACGCAGCGCACCCGTCGTGACGCGACCGCCTCGCGGATGGGGCCGACGGCGAGGATCGGCCCCAAGGAGAGGTACGGGTTGCTCGGCGCCAGCAGGATCGCCGTCGCGTCACGGAGCGCCTCGAGGACGCCAGGAGCCGCGCTCGCCTCGTCCGCGCCCTCGTAGACCACGTCGTCGACCTCGTCCCGGTGCGCCCGCCCGACGAACCACTCCTGGAACGGGAACGTGCCCGCGGGCGTGACGACGTGTGTGCGAAGCCAGTCGTCGGTCCCCGGCAGGATGCGCGTGCGCAGACCCGCGCGCTCGGCCAGCTCGGCCGTGATCTCGGAAAGCGCACGCCCCTCCCGCAGGGCCCGGGTGCGGACGAGGTGGAGGCCCAGGTCGAGGTCGCCGAGCCGGAACCAGTCCTCGCCTCCCCACGCGCCGGCAGCCGCGAGCGCGTTCCAGGTCTCGCCGGCCCGGCCCCACCCACGACCCTCGTCGAGGAGGCCCGCGAGGGCGTACAGAAGGCTGTCGAGATCGGGCGAGACGTGCATCCCGAGCACCTCGACGTCGTCGCCGACGTTGCCGACCACGGTGAGCTCGCCCGGGCCGAGCGCGTCCTGCAGACCGCGCGCGAAGCGGGCTCCCCCGCCGCCGCCGGAGAGGAGGACGACGCTCACGGGCGAGATCCGTGAGCCTGGGGAACTGTGCTCAAGCGTGCACGAGGAGCGCGCGGGTCCTCGGGCCGAGCGGCAGCACGAGGCGCTCGAGGTCCTCGTCGGAGTCGACGTCGGCGGCGAGCTCGGGGATCGCGACCGTCGCGAACGGCGCGTGTGCGCGAAAACGCGCGGCGCTTCCCGACCCGTACAACGGCTCGAACACCGAGGGATTGGGGAGCGAGAGCGCGTTCGTCGTTCCGTCCTCGGCCTCGACGAGCGCGAGGCCCGCGGCCGCGAGCCGCCCGATCGCCTCCGGGGTCGCGCAGGGGAGATCCGCGTTGACGACGAGCGCGTGACCGTCGACGCGACCGAGGCCCGCACGGACCGCCGTCCCGAGCCCGTCGCCCGGGTCGGGGACGTGCTCCGCGCCGGGCGGCACGACGGAGGCGTCGTCGGTGACCACGAGGACGCGCCCGACCTCGAGCGCCGCCGAGACGACGTCCCCGAGCATCGCGACAGCTGCCGCGGCCCGAATCGATGCAGGCAGACGCGACTTCGAGTCGCCGCGGTACGGGACGACGATCGTCGGCACGCGCGACAGCGTACGCGCGCGATGCCTACGCGGCGTCCGAGACGCCCGCGTCCTCGAGCGGCAGGTCGATGTCGACGTCTCCGACCTCGCTGCCGGGCCCCGAGGTCGACCACTCCTGGACGTCGTACCAGTGCGACTCCCGGAGCGCCGCAACCACCTCAGTATCGGTGTGGCCGGGGTTGACGACGTGCTTCTCGAGGTCGCAGCAGATCTCCACGTCACCGAGCGAGACGTGCGTCACGCTCGCCAACACCTCGGCGGGGAGCTGCGCCTCGGCGACGCTGTAGTGCTTGAACTGTAGGTCGGGTGCGAGCTCCATGAGCTGGGGCCAGTCGGGACAGGTGCGCGCGGTCATCAGGTCGCTCTCTTCTCTTCCAGTATCCACCTCCCTTCAAAGCGCACCACCCCCCGTTCGTCACCCCCCGGATAGACCACGAACACCAGTGCGTCGTCGAGCCAGTGGTAAAGCCGCTCTCCG